>DATDEH010000103.1 GCA_036523395.1 Candidatus Limnocylindria bacterium
AGACGCGGCGTGAGTCGCGTGTGCAAAGCGGCGCCGATCCCGGCCAGCAGTGTTTGCCACGAGAGCGACGAGAGCGATGCGCCGACCGCGAAGGCGATGCGCGAGCCTGCGTCCTGAGCGATCTGCGGAAGGCCGACAGCGAGCGTGACGAAGTAGGCGACGGTCGCGGGATTCAGAAGCGTGAGGCCGATGAAGAGCGTGTAGGTGCGCGCGGCCGAGCGCTCGCCACCCGGCGTGTCCAGCGCCATGTCGGTACGGCCGAGCCGGAGCAGCGCGCGAACTGCCAGATAGAGGAGCGCTGCAGCTGCGGCGAGGCGCATCGGCAACAGCACCGCGCTGAGCAGACTCGTGACCGCACTGCCAACGACGACAGCCGTGATCGCGTAGATGAGATCGACCGTGGCCGTGCCGGCGCCGGCAGCGGCGGCGATCCGGAACCCACGACGGAGTCCGGTGCGCACGATGAGGACCGCGATCGGCCCGACCGGTATGGCGATGGCGTAGCCCGCGGCGGCGCCGATCAGGAAGGCGGAGAGCAAAGTCGGCCGACCATAGCGAGAGGCGGCCTAGCATTCAAGCGATGGAAGTCGCCCCCGATGTTCATGCCCTGCGTCTCATCGGCTCGAACGCGTTCCTCATCCTCGGCGATGAGCTGACGCTCGTCGACGCCGGCCATCGCGGCTCAGGCGTGATGCTCCGGCGTCACCTCGGAGCGCTGGGGCGCGAGCTCGGGGAGATCAAGCGGATCGTCTGCACGCACGGACACCCGGACCACATCGGTGGCGTGCAGGAGATCGCGCGCGCGTCCGGCGCGCAGGTCCTGATGCACCCAGCTGACATGGAGCGGCTGCGCATCCGCTTTCGCGACGTGATCAATGGACGCCCCGCGCCGGGAGCGATCATCGCATACCTGACCCAGGCCCCGACCGACGTGACCGCGGCAGAGGACGGAGACGAGCTTCCCGTGCTGGGCGGGCTCCGCATCCTGCATACGCCGGGTCACACGCCGGGGAGCATCTGTTTGTATTCGCCGACACGTCGGCTGCTTATCGTGGGTGATCTGCTGCAGCGCATGCGCGGCCAGGTGACACTTCCGAACTACTTCTTCACCGACGACATGCCGTTGGCTCGGCGTTCGATCGCGCGTCTTGCCGAGCTTGATGTCGAGACGATCCTGTTCTCGCACTATCCAGCGGTACGGCAGGGGGGACGCGAGGCGCTCCGCGCGCTCGCGAGCTAGCGGGGAGGGCGACATGGAGACACTGAACGACATCCTCGAGGAGTCAGCCCGGAGGTTCGGGAACAAGGACGCGTTCATGATCCGGCCCGGCTTCCGCACGCGCACCTGGACATACCGGGATCTGAACGATGTCGTCCCGCGCGTCGCGCGCTATCTGAGCGACAGCGGCATGAAGAAGGGCGACCGCGTCCTCATCTGGGGCGTGAATCGTCCCGAGTACGGCATCGCGTTCCTCGCCGCGCTGCGGCTCGGCGCGATCCTCGTGCCGCTCGAGGCGAACTACGCGGCCGAGTTCGCGCAGAGGATCGCGCAGCGGACGCGCGCCAGCCGCGCGATCGTTTCGTCCCAGACGCTCGCGCGCGCGAAGACGCTCAGCCTGCCGCTGTACGAGATGGAACGGCTGCCTGATCTCGCGCGCGAATGCGCACCGCTCGCGAAGGCGGCTGTCAGCGGCGACGACCTTGCCGAGGTCGTGTTCACATCGGGCACGACCGGCGATCCGAAGGGCGCGATGCTCACCCACCGCAACATCCTGTCGAACGCGGTCGCGGCCACCCAGATCTTCCCGATCGGCCCCAAACAGCGCCTGCTGTCGTTCCTTCCGCTCTCGCACATGTTCGAGCAGCTCGCCGGCTTCTTCACCGTGCTGCTGTCAGGCGCATCGGTCATCTACCCGACGAGCCGTCAGCCGGCGGTGGTCAGACGCACGTTCAAAGAGCGCAAGGTCTCGATGGTGCTCATCACGCCCGCGGTCGTGAAGTCCCTGATGCTCGCGATCGAGCGCAGCGCCGAGGCACAGGGTAAGAAGGAGCTTCTTCAGAAGCTGCGCGGCGTCGCGCGCCGTCTGCCGATGGCACTCCGGCGACTCGTGTTCTTCAGCGTCCATCGTCAGTTCGGCGGCCGCTTCCGCTACATCGTGTCCGGCGGCGCCGCGCTCGATCCCGCGTTGGGCGAATCCTGGCGAGAGCTCGGCATCGACGTGCTCCAGGGCTACGGGACCACCGAGTGCTCGCCCGCGCTCACGTTCAATCGCGTTGACGTCAACCGGCTCGGGTCCGTCGGCACGCCGATCCCCGGCGTCGACGTGAAGGTCGCCGCCGATGGCGAGGTCCTCGCGCACGGCCCCAACGTCTTCAAGGGTTATTGGGAGAACGAGGAGGCGACGCGCGCGGTCCTCGACAAGGACGGCTGGTACCACACCGGCGACCTCGGAGAGTTCGACAAGGACGGCTTCCTATGGCTCCGCGGTCGCAAGAAAGACATGATCGTCCTGGCCGACGGCACGAACGTATATCCCGAGGACATCGAGAACGCCCTCGCGGCCGATCCCCGCATCGAGGCGCTCGCGACGCCGCTCCGACCCGAGATCGCGACCGTCGTCGGGCTGGAACGACCAGGCGAGGACATCCAGGTGCATGCCGTGTTCCTCGTCAAGGACAAGGAGCAGGTCGCATCGATCGTGCGCGATACGAACCTCAAGCTGTCGGGGAATCAGCAGATCCGCGGCTGGACGATCTGGCCCGACGACGAGTTCCCCACGACGCCAACGCAGAAGGTGAAGAAGCGCTTCGTGACCGAGCGGCTCCTGATGATGGGCCGCGTCGAGCAGGCGCACGCGGCGACCGGCGATCAGGCGGCGACGCGGCCGCTCACAGAGGTCGAGCGCATCATCACGCAGGTCACGAACCTGCCGCCGGCCGTGGTCCATCAGGGCGCGACGCTCTCGGCCGATCTGGGTCTGGACTCGCTTGGGCGCGTCGACCTGCTCGGCGCGATCGAGGAAGAGCTCGGGGCGTATGTCGACGAGGCAGCTCTCGAGCCGAACGCGACGGTCGCGGAGCTCGAGCGCATGGTCGCAGCGGCTCGTGACGTGAAACGCGAAACCGGCATCTACGGCTGGCCGCTCAGCCCGCTGGTGCGATCGTTCGGCCTGCTGTTACAGCAGACGCTCATCTACCCGCTGGTGCACATCTTCTACAAGGTCAAGGTCACCGGGAAGGAGAAGCTCGTTGGCCTGCACGGCCCGGTGCTGTTCGCACCGAACCACAGCCTCCATTGGGACAACGGGATCATCCTCATGGCGATCCCGCTCTCGTGGCGCTGGAAGCTCGCAGTCGCCGCAGCCGCCGACGATGTCTTCGGGAACAAGCTCAACGGTCTCGTCTCATCGGTACTCGCGAATGCGTTCCCGCTCGCGCGCGAGGGCGCGATCCGCCGGAGCCTCGAGCTCCTGGGCGCGCGGCTCGACCGGCAGTTCTCGGTACTCATCTATCCGGAAGGAAAGCTCACGATCGGCGGGCCGATGCAGCCGTTCAAGTCCGGGACCGGGCTCATCGCCGTTGAAGGCGCCACGCCGGTCGTGCCGATGAAGCTCAAGATCACCAAGGTCTCCGTGCTCGATCATCTTGACCGGAAATGGGAGGCCGCGCGCTCGAACGGCTGGCGCGGCGATGTGGAGGTCGTGTTCGGCGATCCCATCTACTTCACCGCCGGCACGCCGCCGAACGAGGCGACCGCGAAGCTTGAGGCGGCGGTAGCGGCGCTCTAACGGTGGACGCGGCGCAAAGACCGCTCGCCGACTGGTGGGTGACGCGCGTCCTCGTCGCGGCGGCCGCGGTCGTCGCGGTGATGTTCGCGCTGCGCCTCGTGTTCGAGGCGCTCTCCGAGCTCTCACATGTGATCGTCCTCCTCGTCTTCGGCATCGTCATCGCCTTCGCGCTCGCGCCACTCGTCGACCGTATCCAGCGCCTCGTGCGCCGGCGCGGAGTCGCGGTGGCGCTGACCGCGCTCAGCGCCCTGGTCGTGCTCATCGCCGCCGTGGTGAGCCTGGCGGTGCCGCTGATCCGCGAGACACGTGACCTGGCGGTCGACGTCCCGCGTTACGCGGCGATGCTGTCGAGCGACGAGCCGCTGCGCCTCGGCGGTCTCGAGGTCTCCGGTGAGGTGCGGCAGCGAATCGGCGCGGAGATCGGAGCGCGTCTTGGCGACTGGTCGCAGGACGCGGCGCACGCGGCGCTGCGCGTCGGGGCCGGGGTCGTGGACTTCTTCTTCATCTTCGTGCTGGGCGTCTACCTTCTGGCCAGCGGTCCGCAGGTCCGTCGCTGGGTGCGCAGCCACCTGGTGCCGGCGAAGCAGCGCGATGAATTCCTACACATCGAAGCCGAGGCCGCGCGGCTGTTCGGGGCGTACATCCGTGGTCAGCTGCTCCTCGGCCTCATCGTCGGGGCGGTCTCGGGTATCGCGTACCTCGCGCTCGGCGTTCCGTATGCGGTCCTCCTCGGCCTCCTCGCAGGCATCTTCGAGCTCGTTCCGATCGTCGGCCCGATCGTGGCCGGCGGGGTCGCGGCGGCGGTGGCGCTCACCCAGCCCTTCCCGCTGGTCGTCTGGGTGGTGCTGGCCGCCCTCGCTGTTCAGCAGCTCGAGAACAACCTGCTCGTGCCGCGGATCTCTGGCGGCGCGGTCGGTCTGCACCCGCTCGCGGCGCTGCTGGCAGTTCTCGTGGGAGTCGAGATCGCCGGGCTGATCGGTGCGCTGTTCGCTGTTCCGCTCACCGGACTGGCGTGGAGCATCTACCGCGCGCGCAGGGAAATGCCACACGCCGCCAGCGCGCCCGCGCGAACTTAGCGGGCGCTCGTCGTCACGATCTCGCGAGCCGTCAGCTCCGCCGCATCCATGTCCGCACGCTGCCACGCGTAGCGGCGATCCTTGCGATTCGACGCGGCGGCGTGCGAGCCGCCCGCGGCGAGCACCACGATGTTGAACGCCGCGTTGTCGAGCGCGTTGACATCCTCGATCGCTCGGCGCGCGACCTCGGCCGCGGACATGCCGCCCGCGAGCCGGTCGACCGCGGTCTTCGCGGTGACATTCCGGATCGCGAGCTCTCCGAATCCGGTGCAGCACGCGCCGCCGTAACGCGTATCGCAATAGTTGCCCGCGCCGACGATCGGAGAGTCGCCGAGCCGCCCTGGGTATTTGTAGGCCCAGCCGCTGGTCGACACGGCCGATGCGATGTGACCAGCGCGATCCAGTGCGATGAAGTTCACCGTCCCACGCTCTTCTCCCACGGTCTTCGCGACGACGGGCGCGAGCTTGGCGCGGCGGCGCACGGTCGCTGGCGTCTCGCGCACCCTCGCCAGCTGCTCGACCCACATCCTCCGCGTCGACGGCGTGAGCAGCGTCGCCTTCTGCGCGCCGATCTCGGCCGCGAACCGCGCGGCGCCGTCACCGACGAGCATGACGTGCGGAAGGCGCTCCATGACCGCGCGCGCGACCGTGATCGGGTGGAGGTAGCCGGCGAGCGCTCCGACCGCGCCGACGCGGTGCGTGGTCCCGTCGACGAGCGATGCGTCGAGCTCCACGACCCCGAGCACGTTCGGCTTCCCACCACGGCCGACGCTCGTATCGGACGGGTCGGCCTCGATCACACGCGCGCACGCCTCGACCGCATCCAGGGCGCTACCGCCTTTCCGCAGCACCGCGATGCCCGCTGCGAGCCCGGGCGCGCCGTTCCCACTCGCGATCACGATCGGCGTGATGTTCTTCATCCGCCAGTCGTACTCACTCGCTCGGGGTGGTCATGCCACGCGCGGGGGACGCAGACACCTCGCAGGAGTGACAACGGATCGCGATCCTGTTGACGAACACGGCGGCACTGTAGGCGGAAGTCGCGCTTTCATCTTCATGGGGGACCGCGTCTCCCCTGCCGGTCCGATGGCGCGATGCGCGCCGGGCGCCAAAGTCACACGCATGTTGAGCACATACGCGACACCGATGGCCTGGACCGCATCAGTCATGGCGCCGCGATCACCGTACCCCGAAGGGGACGTGACCGTCGTGCTCCGCGTCACCTACAACTCGCTCGAGTCGATCATCCGTGATGAATTCATGCTCACGGAGTCGCGGGTCGCGCACTAAGGTGCTAGGCCGTCGCGACCGCCTGGCCGCGCTTCTTGCGATCCTCCTCCGCAAGCTGGCGCCGCAGCGTCTTCCCGATGAGGGTCTTCGGGAGCGACTCACGGAACTCGATGTCCTTGGGGACCTTGAACGGCGCGAGCTGGGTGCGGCAATGCGCGATGATGTCCTCCGCGGTCGCCTTCATCCCCGGCTTTAGGACCACGAAGGCTTTCACCTCTTCGCCCTTGATCGGATGCGGCACGCCGATCGCGGCGCTGTCGAGCACCGCGGGGTGCGTGGCCAGCGCCTCTTCCACCTCGCGCGGGTACACGTTGAACCCTGAGACGATGATCATCTCTTTCTTCCGGTCGACGATCGAGACGTAACCGTCGGCGTCGACGGTGGCGATGTCGCCGGTGTGGAGCCACCCGTCGCGTATGGTCTGCGCCGTCTCCTGCGGGTTGTTGTAGTAGCCGTCCATGAGTTGCGGCCCGCGCAGCACGAGCTCGCCGGACTCGCCGGGACCGACCTCGCGCGTTCCGGTGTCGAGATCGACGATCTTCGACTCGACATCCGGGTATGGAACGCCCACGCTGCCGACCTTTTGCTTGCCCTTGCCGAAGAGCGGGTTGCAGTGCGTCACCGGCGCTGCTTCGGTGAGCCCGTACCCCTCGACGAGGTTGGCGCCGGTGAGCTCGACGAACTTGCGATGGGTCTCGACGAGCAGTGGCGCCGAGCCGGAGACGCAGGCCGCGATCGAGCGAAGGTCGTACTTCGTGGCCAGCGGCGAGTTGATGATCGCGTTGTAGATCCGAGGCGCGCCGCTGAAGGTGTTCGGCTTGTGACGCTCGACGTCCTTCAGGACACGCTCGAGCTCGAACTGCGGCTCGAGGATCATGGCCGATGCGCTCTGGATCGACAGGCCCATCACCACGGTGAGCCCGTACACATGGAAGAACGGCATCACCGCCATGCCGGTGCCCTTCGCGTCCTCGAGATTCGTGAACCAGGCGCGGCACTGCAGGATGTTCGCGACGAGCGCGCGGTGCGAGAGCATCGCGCCCTTGCTCACTCCGGTCGTACCGCCGGTGTACTGAAGGAGCGCGACGTCGTCCTTCCGAGTGCCACCGTCGAACGGGGTCGCCGGTGCCTCGAGCACATCCCGGAACGCGACCGCGCCGTCGTCGCCCTTGAACGGCTGGCGATGCCCGTCCTTCTTCTCCTTCGCAAGCGTGAACATGACGCGCAGCAGCGGCGGCATCTCCTCTTTGATGTTCGTGACGATCACGTTCTTCACGCTCGTGCCCGCGCGAGCCGCCTTCGCGACGGGATACAGCCGCGACAGCACGACGAGCGTCGCGGCGCCAGAGTCCGCGAGCTGGTGATGCAGCTCGGGCGCGGTGTACAGGGGATTGCACGGGACCACGGTGGCCCCGGCGCGGAGGGCTCCGAAGAATGCGATCACGAACTGCGGCGTGTTCGGCAGGAGGATCGCGACGCGGTCGCCCTTCTTCACGCCGAGCTTGCGCAGGCCGTTCGCGAAGCGCCACGCGTCATCGGAGATGGACTTGTAGGTGCGCTTGGCGTTGAAGAAGATCGTCGCGGTGGCGTCGGGATGGCTCTCGGCGGCGTCGTCGAGCAGCGCATGCATCGTTGCGTCGGGATATGTGAGCGTCGCTGGCACGCCGGAGTCGTAGTGCTTTGTCCACGGCCGTCCGGCCAGTGGCGCCGCATCCTTGGCTCGGACCGCGATCTTCTTCGCCATCGCCCTTCCTTTACCCCAGCTAGATGCGACTGCTACGCCTTGAGCAGGTCCTCCGCGATGATCATCCGCTGGACCTCGCTGGTCCCTTCGTAGATGCGGAGGATCCGTGCGTCACGATACGCGCGCTCGACCGGCGAGTCCTTCATGTAGCCCATGCCGCCATGGATCTGCAACACGCGGTCCGCGACGCGGTTCGCGAGCTCGGACGCGTAGACCTTCACCATCGCCGCTTCCCGAGACACGCGAATCCCGCGGTCGAGCTTCGCGGCGGCGTCGTAGACCATGAGCCGCGCCGCGTGGATCTCGACCGCGCTGTCCGCGAGCATCCACTGGATCGCCTGATTCGAAGCGATCGGCTGCCCGAACTGCTTGCGCCGCTTCGCATGCGCGACGGCGAGCTCCAGGAGGTGCTGGCTGGTCCCCACCGCCCCCGCCGAGAGCGACACGCGCCCGATGTCGAGCGCGCCGAGTGCGGTGCGGAATCCCGCGCCGACCTCGCCGCCGAGGACGTTCTCCTCCGGCACCTCGCAGTCCTCGAAGATCAGCTCGCCCGTCTTCGAGCCGCGGAGGCCCATCTTCTCGTCGATCTTGCCGACGCGGAAGCCCTTGAATCCCTTCTCGACGATGAAGGCGGTGATGCCGCCGCGCGCGCCTTTGGTCCGGTCGTTGGCCGCGTAGACGACAACGACGTCGGCGATGGGGCCGTTGGTGACCCAGATCTTCGTGCCACTAAGCAGCCATCTGCTGCCATCCTTCCGCGCGGTCGTCTGGATCGATGCGGCGTCGGATCCGCTCGACGGCTCGGTCAGCGAGAACGCCGCGAGCTTACGTCCGGCCGTCAGGTCCGGCAGGTAGCGGCGCTTCTGGTCGTCGGTGCCGCCGAGGTATATCGACATGCTGCCGATCGACGTGTGCGCTCCGATGAGGTTCGAGAACGCCGCCGACGTGCGGCCGAACTGCTCGAGCGCGAGGCAGTAGCCGAGATCGCCCGCGCCGACACCGCCGCACTCCGCGGGGAACGGGAGGCCGAAGAAGCCCAGCGCGGCCATCTCGCGCACGACCTCACTGGGGATCTCGTCGCTGTCCTCGACCTGCTTCTCGATCGGCTGGAGGCGCGTCTCCACGAAATCGCGCACGGTGCGGGCGAGGAGCGCGAGCTCGTCCGGGATGTCGAAATCCATCAGGCCTCCCCGACATGGATCGCCGCGACGCCAAAGGTCAGCCGCTCGTAGCGTACGCGCGCGAATCCGGCCTCGCGCATGCGCTCGGCGAGGCCGTCCGCGTCCGGGAACGTGGCCACCGAGCGCGGCAGGTAGCGATACGCCGCGGCGTCTCCGCCGAGCAGCGCAGCGATGCGTGGCACGAGCTGATGGAGGTAGAGGCGGTAGGGGATCCCGATGAGCGAGCTCGGCGGCGTCGAGAACTCGAGAATGGCCGCGCGTCCGCCGGTGCGGAGCACGCGGCGCATCTCGCGCAGGCCGAGCGAAAGGTCACCGAAGTTGCGCACCGTGAATCCGGCCACCACTCGGTCGAACGATGCGTCGGCGAATGGCAATGCCGCCGCGGACGCGAGCAGCGGCGCCAACCGCGGATCCAGGCGCGCGGCGGCGCGGCGGCGCACGGCGTCGATCATCGACGGAGACAGGTCGACGCCGACGACGCGTACGGACGGATCGGACGCGTCGAGCAGACCGAAGGCGAGATCACCCGTACCGACACCGACGTCGAGCGCGATCTCGCGCGGACCCATGCTCGCGACCGCGGCCGCCCGGCGACGCCAGCCCACATCACGCCCGCCGGAGAGGATGCGATTGAGCACGTCGTAGCGTGGTGCGACGCGGTCGAACATCTCCGCGATATGCCGGTCGTGGTCCTCCGAGCGCGCCACTGTGTGTTTCACGCTAACGTGAGGCGATCGGCACCGTCCTCTTCGTGTACGCGCATCCCGACGACGAATCGTTCGGCATCGCCGGCACCGCGATGAAGCTCGCGGCCGCCGGACACACGACAGCGCTCCTCACGCTCACGCGCGGCGACGTCGGCATGTGGTTCGGCAAGGAGCGTGGATCGTGGACGCCCGCCGAGCTCGCCGCGGAGCGGAGCAAGGAATGGCGCGAGGCGGTGAAGATCATCGGCTTCAGGCACGCGCGTCTCCTCGAGTGGCCTGACGGCGGGCTCGCGACCTCACCGGCCGAGCGCGTGACCGCCGACGTGGTGCAGTTCGTCCGCGAGATCAGACCCGACGTGATCTGTACGTTCGGTCCCGAGGGCGCCGGCAGCGAGCACGACGACCACCGGGCCGCCTCCTTCTACGCGGTGCGCGGCTTCCATCGTGCGGCGCTGGCCGACCAGTACCCCGATCGCGGCGCGCCCCACGCCGCGCGCCGCCTGTTCTTCGGCGCGTCGCCGCTGATGCCCGATCTCCCGTTCGTTGCGATGACGCCGACACACACCGTCGAGATTCGCGAGTACCAGGACCGGAAGGCGCAGGCCTTCGAGTGCCACAAGACGCAGTTCAAGGACCGCGACCGGTTCTATCAGATGCTCGAGCGGCGCGGCGGCAAGGAGTTCTTCCACCTCGCGATCGATCGCGCCGCGAGTGCGCCCGACCCCGGCGACCTTCTGGCCTGATGGACACGATCCTCACGCTGCCGCTCGTCCTCGCCGTCGTGCTCGTGGAGCTCGCTCTCGGGGGCACGTTCGTCTCGTGGCTCCTCGACCGGCGCGGCGAGGCGCCGGGCGGATTCGTGAAGCTCGTCGCGGGTGTCGATGCGATCGCGGCTGCGGCAGCGCTCGGTCTCGCGCCGACGCTGCCACGCGGCGAGGCGGCCCTGAAGGTTGGCCTCAACCCTGGAGCCATGTCGTCCCTCGGCCAGGCGCTCGCGCTCGTCGCGATCCTGATGACCGTACACCTCGCGTTCACGTTCGTGCCCGCCCGCGCGCTGCGCAACGTCGGTGGGATGCTCGCGATCGCCGCGGGCCTCGTCGCGCTCAGCACTGCAACGTACGCGCGGACGGCGCAGGGGCCGACCGACACCTTCGGTCTCGCACTGGCATACGCGGTGACGCCGCTCGGCGCGTTGGCACTCGGCGGTCTCGATGGCGCGATGCTCCTCGGACACTGGTATCTGGTGACCCCGAAGCTGCCGACAGCCCCGCTGCGCAATGCATCGCTCATCGTCGTCGCGGCGGTCGTGCTGCAGCTCGTCGTCGTGCTGGCGACGGTGATGCGTGGCGACCTGGCGGGCACGACACAGACCGGACTTGTCGTCGCGATCGGCATCCGCATCGGCGTCGGGCTGCTGATGACGCTCGCCGTCGCTCTCGCCGCGTGGTGGACGGCCCGGATGAACACGCAGTCCTCGACCGGACTGCTCTACGTCGGACTTGGCTCCGCTCTCGCAGGTGAGATCAGTGCGCGGGTGCTGTTCTTCCTGACGGGAGCCGCGGTCTGACTATCTCGCCCCTGCCACCTCGGGCTACGTGCCAGGAGTCTTGATCGTCGTCCAGTGCGCGCCGCCATCGGTCGTCCGCTGGATCGCTCCGCGTACGGTGGCGTAACCGACGAGCGCGTCTCCGAAGACGACGTCCGGCGCGATCGGCGCGGCCTGCGAGTAATCGGTCCTGAACGCGTGCCAGGTCGCTCCCGCGTCGGTCGTCTCCATAGAGGAGCTGGGCGTACCGATCTGCAGCCACCGCGTTGCCGTCACGAACGCGAGGGCGCCCTCGCCCGCCGGAACTTTGGTGAGGTAGGTCCAGGTCGCGCCGCTGTCGATCGATCGGTAAACGTAGCTCGCACTCAGGTCACTGGGGCGGACGAGCACGAGGGCCGTTGTTCCGAAGGCGCGTACGCGGTCCGCGCGAAGGAAAGCGCCCGTTGGCGTCACCGTGAAGCCGGGGGGAACGGGTAGGAGATTCGAGGCCCTCCATGTCCGCCCAGCGTCGGCGGTCCGATAGATGACGGGCGTGGTGTTCGTGCCGTTCGCGCTCAAGAATCCGCGCTGCGCATCTACTGTTGCCAGGCGCTCTTTGCATCTCGGGCCGCCGGTCCCGGGTGGTTCCGCCGCTGGTGCGACGGCCGCGGAGACCATCGGATCCCACGTCGCGCCGGCATCGGCCGTATGTGTGATGCCTACCGTCTGGACGTCGCACTGCGTCCCGGCCGACGAGTAGGTGGCCAGCCATCCCCCGGTGTCACTGACGAACGCGATCTCGCGGTTCGGACCGCTAGGGAGGGCGGCGGAGCGTTCCTGCCAGGCATCACCACGATCGGTCGAGCGGAACAGACGGCTGTCGGCGACGAACGCCGACACGACGGTGCCGGACGGAGCACTCAGCTGCGCAGTGCTCGGCAGGGTGATCGGTGTCGCCGCGACGGTCGGCAAAGGCGACGCGGTCAGGGTCGACGTCGGAGTCGTACTCACCGATGGCGGAGCCGTTGTGGCGCTCGACGCGGGAGGCGACGCGCTGCAGGCAGACAGAAGCACCAGCAGCGCAGCGGCGACGACAGCGCGTGGCATCCGAAGCATGTACTCAGTTTGCCCTTGGAAAAGTGTCAGAGAGAGCGCGCTATTTCTTCTTGGCCTTTGTCTTCGCCCGCGTCGCTCTGCCCTTCTCGATCCGCTCGCGGTCGGCGAGGGCATGCTGCACCGTCTTGAACTTCGAGAGCTCGCCGCGGCGGTCCTTCTGCACGTTCTCGCGAAACGACGGGTCCGTCGACTGCGAGCGGGCGCGGGTCGCATCGCGCATGGCGGCATCGACGATCTTCGCGACGCGCTTGATCTTTCGCAGCGGCATCGGGAAAAGTGTACGAGGCGGGCTAGCGGTTCCGCTCCGCGCGGACGAACCCCGCGGTACCGATGACCATGAAGAGGGCGAACTCGACGCCGATGACCAGAAGGTTGGTCGGGAGATCGAAGATCGGCACGCCCGAGCCGCCGCCGTAGTAGATGTCGCGCATCAGGTCGACCGCGTAGCGCATCGGTGCGATCTTCGTGAGGATGTCCAGGAAGGGCGGCAGGTTCTGGATCGGGTTGAAGATCCCGGCCAGGAAGAACTGCGGCAGCATGACGAACGGGAAGATCTGATTCGCCTGCCGCTGGTTGTCGAGGCGCGACAGCACGAGGACCCCGAACGCGCCGCCGTAGACCGCGATGATCAACGCGGCCGGGATCATGGCGACGATCTTTTCGAGCGTGAACGGCACCCCGAGGATCAGGCCGAAGAGAAGGATGGCGATGAACTGCGGGAAGGCGACAAGCGACTCGCCAAGGATCTTGCCAAAGATGATCGAGTAGCGCGAGATCGGCGACACGAAGATCTCCTGACTGAAGTCCTGCTCGCGGTCCATCAGGAGCGAGATGACACCGAGTGCGGTGGATTGCCAGATGGTCTGGGCAAGCACGCCGGTGAACACGAAGTGCAGAAGGTTGAAGCTCGTGGCCCCGCCGAAACCGGCCTGAAGGCTGGTCCCGAGGATCCCGATGAAGATCAGCGGGAACGCGAAGTCCGAAACGATGCGCGCGCGGTCGCGGAGCAGCTTGATGAGGTCGCGGTGCGCCAGGGTCAGGATGGCGGACATCTCACTCACTGACTTTGCCCACGATCTCGAGATACGCGTCTTCCAGGGTCGGCATGTGGGTACGCACGAGCGTGAGCGGAGTGTCGATCGCCTTCAGCGCGGCATGCGTTTGACGCGAATCGACGTGGACGCGGAACGGCCCATCGCCGTCGCTGCGGAGCTCGAGCCGCCCGAGCTCCTGGCGCAGCCGCGTGCGGTCGTCGGCATCGATGAGCACGTACTCCTGCACGAGATCGGACTTGATGCTCTCCGGTGTGCCGAACGAGACGACCTTCCCTTTGTCGATGATGCAGATCGTGTCGGCCTCTTCGGCCTCCTCGAGGTAGTGCGTGGTGAGGAAGACGGTCGTGCCGCTCTCGCGACGGATCGTTGTGAGGTACTCCCAAAGTGTCCGGCGGCTCGGAACGTCGAGGCCCGCCGTTGGCTCGTCGAGGAAGAGGACCTTCGGACGATGCATGAGGCTGCGCACGATCTCGAGCTTGCGGCGCATACCGCCGGAGAACGTGCGCACCGGTCTCTGGATCTCAGCGGCGATGCCGAGGAGTGACGCGAGGCTCTGCACCTGCTCGCGGTACGCGGCCGGCATGAGGCCGTAGCTCGGCGCATACGGGTAGAGCCCGTAGAGGATCGCGTGGAAGCGGACGTTCTCCTCGGCCGTGAGGTTCATGTCGAGGCTCGGCTTCTGGAAGATGATCCCGACGATCCGCCGCACCGCGCTCGCCTCCCGGACGATGTCGCGCCCGTCGATCGTCGCGGTCCCGCCGGTCGGCGAGAGCGTCGTCGTGAGGATCGAGATCGTCGTCGTCTTGCCCGCGCCGTTCGGGCCGAGGAGAGCGAAGAACTCTCCGGCGCGCACGTCGAACGAGATGCCGTCAACGGCGTTCCGGTCCGCCTTCTTGTACCGCTTCGTGAGGCCGTCGAGATGGATCACGGCCCGAGTTTAGGTGCGGAGGGTGGCGCGGTTATCACTGCCCGCGTTCTCCCGAGAACGCCGCCGGGCGCACGTCCGGGCCAGAGTCCTCTCAGGAGAGAGAGGACCGGAGGTGACAGAGATGGCTACGACATGGGAGATGATCGCGATCTGCATGGAGGACGCCGTCAGGGCCGAGGATCTGGTGAAGGAGCTCGCTTTCCGCCGCGAGCTGCGCATCGATCCCCACAAGGCGCTCTCCGCGTTCGAGCTCCGCGCGAAGCCCGCGCGCTAGCTGATCTAGCGGCCGGCAGCGCGCCGGCGCGGATGGCGCTCGCGGACGGGCTCGTCCTCGAGCTCCTCCCATTCGCGGGCGCTGTACAGGTTCGCCGCGAGGCCGGCGCCCGCGATCAGAAGGACGAGACCCGCGATCGCGAGCAGGAACGGCGCCGGTGAGGGCGCGGCCGCACCGAGCTCGAGGCTGCGGAGCACCGCGGAGACCCCATACAGCACCAGCGCCCCGATCGCGGCAGCCTCATCGACACGCGCGAGGCCACGGTCCTCGCGATCGACGTCCCCGTACTCGACGACCGCGGTGATCGCGGCGATGCCGACAACGATGAAGGTGGCCACCACGAGCCACTGCGCGGCGACGACGAACGTGCTCGTGTCGCGCGCGCCCCAGCTGAACCACGCCATGAGATCGACGAGCGTGGCGGCAAAGCCGAGCCCGATCGCAGCGAACGCGAGCGGCGACCTGAGCGCGAAGCCCAGACGACGGCCTTCGAGGAACTCCTTCAAGGAGCGCTCATGCTAGCGGGGCGGAGGACCCTCCGTTGGCGTGGGGAGTCAGCACCCGGGCTCGCCGTCGTGGCCGCAGCAGGCCTGCCGGAGCACGACACGTAGCCACAGGTTGCGTGACGCGACGACGATCCGGCGGGGCAAAGGGATCTCGCTGTCGGTGAAGTTGCGGACCGCCTGGAGGAAGCTTCCGCGGCGGTGACGGTGATGCACCTCCGTACTATCGCTGTGATGTCAGATGACGCAAAGCGAGTGAGCACTCGGCACGGCGAGCTCACACTCGAGGAGATCGCGGAGCTTCTCCCGGGGACCGGCGAGATCATGGCCTCGGTCGGCGAGTGCTGGTGGAAGTGCGCGTACGCCGCCCGCGGTGGCAACTGGCAACTTGCCGCGTACTTCGTGCGCCGAGTGCGCTCGCTGCAGCGCAAGCTCGCCGTCGTGAGGCCGAAGTACGCCGGAGATCTCGCGGCGTTCGAGGAGGAGCACATCGACCCAGCGCTCGCGGCGTGCGATGCGGCGGACCAGCGGGCCTTCGACCGCGTGTTCGCGGCCGCGACGGACAAGGCGAACGCGCTGCACGTGAAGTGGGCGAAGCCCTACATCCGCTGGACGCTGCCGGAGGAGCCGCCGAAGGACCTCGACCTCGGACTGGGCTAGCCGTTCGCCCGGCGCCGCTCTCTTAGGCTGCGTCACGCGATGCTCGGCGACTGGCTCATCTTCTTTCTCGCGCTGCTCCTCGTTCCGGTGCTGCTGCTCGAGGAGACCAGCAGCGATCCTGCCGTCGTCGATGCGGCGACGGTCGCGAACGCGGTGATCTGGATCCTGTTCGCCGTCGACTATGCGATCGATCTGTGGCGCGCGCCCGATCGTGGCGCGCACGTTCGATCGAACTGGTTCGATCTCGCCCTCATCGTCGTTTCGCCGCCGCTTCTCGTGCCACCGGAGGCGCAGGCGCTGCGCGTGCTGCGCGCGGCGCGGCTGCTTCGCGTGTTCGCGGCGGTCGGCGTCATGTACGAGCGACTCGGTCGCCCGCTCACGCGGAACGCGGCACTCGTGATCGTCGGAGTGTTGTTCGCGGTCATCCTCGCCGGCGGCCTGCTGGTCCAGTGGGTCGAGCCCGTGGCGTTCCCGAACGTGTTGACCGGCTACGCCTGGGCGATCGCGACGCTCGTGACCGCGGGACACGCGCCGCCGGAGCCCATCACGGTCGCTGGTCGAGCGATCTCATCGACGATCGTCGTGATGGGTCTCGGAAGCTTCGTCGCGCTCGCTGCGAGTCTCGCCGGGAGACGGTAGACCGCGTTCCTAGACTCTCGGCATGCCAGAGGAGCGCAAGCTTGCCACGCTGCTCTTCGCGGACATCGTCGGCTCCGCAGCGCTGGGCGGCGCGGAGGATCCCGAGCTCGTGCGGCGCACCTTCGCGCGCGTTTTCGCCGAGATGCGGCAGCTCCTCACCTTACACGGGGGCACCGTCGAGAAGTTCGTCGGTGATGCCGTCATGGCCGTGTTCGGCGTCCCTGTCGTGCATGACGACGACGCCGACCGCGCCGTCCGCGCGGCGTTCGCGCTCCGTGAACGGGTCGCGTCGCTCGCGCCGAGTCTCCCGTTCGCGGTCAGCCTGAGGATCGGGATCAACAGCGGACAGGTCGTTGCCGGGAGCGAGGGCGCCGACACGCTGGTGACCGGACCACCGGTGAACGCCGCGGCTCGCCTTCAACAGCACGCGTCTCCGGACGAGATCGTCGTCGGTGCTCTCACGCGATCGCTCACCGCGAGCACGGTGCGATATGGCGAGGCGCGGAGAGTCGAGGCCAAGAACATGGGCGAGCTCGAGCTGTTCCCTGCGCTGGCACTCGAGAGCGCACTGCCGGACCAGCGACGAGGACTCGGCCAGCTCCGCGCGCCGCTCATCGGACGCGACGCCGAGTTGAGGCTGCTGCGCGAATCGCAGCTCAAGACCAGCGAGGAACGAAGCGGGAATCTCGTCACCGTCTACGGACAGGCCGGCGTCGGCAAGTCGCGGCTCGTGGCTGAGCTCGTCGAGATCATCGGACGCGAGCGCGTCCTCCGTGGCCGCTGTCTGCCCTACGGCGCGGGGATCACGTACTGGCCGGTGCAGGAGATGCTGCGCGCCGACCTGAACATCACTACCGACGATTCGCACGACAACGCCACGCGCAAGCTACGCGGCGGAGTGCTCGCCGCCTTCGGAGGGGCGAACGAGGACGCCGACGCGGTCGCCCGCCGAGTGGCGGTCATCGCAGGTCTTGAGCGCGCGGAAGACGCACTGCCCGGTACCTCTGGCGCCGACCTCGGACAGGAGCTGCGCTGGGGCGTGCGTCGCTACTTCGAGCAACGCGCTACGGAATATCCACTGACGCTCATCTTCGATGACATCCACTGGGCGGAGGATCCGATGCTGGAAACGATCGAGCATCTGGCGGAGTGGTCACGGGCACCACTCTTCATCCTCTGCCTGGCGCGACCCGACCTCCGAGACCGGCGCCCTTCATGGGGTGGCGGGCTCATGAACGCGGCAGCCGTACGGCTCGAGCCGCTCAGCGTCGAGGACACTCGCCGGCTCATCGCCGCGCTGCTCGACATTGACGAACTTCCCGAATCGCTCCGGGACAGGATCGCGGAGCGCGCACAGGGCAATCCGCTGTTCGTGGAAGAGCTGCTGCGGATGCTCATCGGCGCGGGTCACATCGAGCGCCGCGATGGGCGGTGGATCGCGACGAAGAGCATCGGCGATGTGGCCGTTCCCGCATCGCTGCAGGGCCTGCTGACGGCGCGACTGGATCAGCTGCCGCCCGAGGTGAAGCGCGCACTGCAGCGCGCGTCCGTCGTGGGAAAGGTGTTCTACCCGGATGCGCTCGCCGCGCTCGGCCACGTCGAGGGGAGTGTCGACGATCTCCTGGTGGCGGCCGCGAGGCGTGACTTCGTCATCGAGCGGAACGAGCGCGGACCAGGCGGGGGCCGGGCCTGGCAGTTCAAGCACATCCTCATCCGCGATGTCGCCTACGACTCCGTCCCAAAAGAGGAGCGTTCGCATCTGCACGACGCCGTGGGCCGCTGGCTCGAATCGGTGGCGCAACTGCGACGCGACGAATATGCGGAGATCGTTGCGTACCACGCGGACCAGGCCTACGCGCTCGCCACGGAGCTCCGAGACGCCGGCGCGCAGGCGCTCGGCAACCGCGCTCTGGCGCTCGTCCTCGGTGCCGCACGACGAGCCCGTCGCGCGGGCGAGCAGCAGGCGGCGCTCACTCTGTACGCGCGCGCGGCCGCTATCGCCGAAGCGATCGGCGCAGAGCTCGCCGTCCGCGTGGAAGCGACCGCCTTCGCAGCGCTGATGCGCGCAGACCTTGAGGGTGTAGGAGCGGCCGGTCGTGATCTCGAGCAAGCGCTAGCGCTCGCGAGACGGACAGGGCCGAGCGAGGCACTTGTCTCGCTCCTCGAGTTCCAAGTGCGAGAGCTCAACGCCGGCCCAACGGTCGCGGAAGAAGGTGTTGCCGCCGCTCGGGCGGTCGCCGACCACGATCTCGTCGTCTACGCACTCCTCGTGGCAGCGTGGCCTCCGTGGTACGTGGGAGATATGGCCGGCTGCGCAGGGGCGCTCCGAGAGGCACGCGCGTACGCCATTGAGCACGACGCTCGTCGACATTGGCGGTTCCTGCTCAACCGAGAGGGGCACGTCGCCAGGCAATCGGGTGACTTCATGAGCTTCGTGACGGTCACGAACGAGCTCCTCGCTGCAGCCGCCAGCTCCGAATCGAAGATCGAACGTGCGATCGGTCCGGCCCAGGTGAGGTGGAACATGGCGGACGTTGCGGCCGACTACGAGGCGGCGCTTGAGGCGGCAAACGCGTGGCTCCGGGTCGTGCCCGAGCTGGGCTTACCTGGAGTGGGCGCTTTGTCGCGGGGCGCGGAAGCGCTCGCGGGTTTAGGCCGGAGCGAGGAAGCCATCCAGCATTTCAGAGAAGCACTGCGGCGCGATGAGCTGCGTGGCACACCAGCAGCCTTCACCGGCGAGCGTCGGCAGGCGCTCGCGCGCGCGCAGCTCGCTGCGGGGAGGATCGACGAGGCACGCGAGTCCGCCGAGCGTGCCTATCACGAGATCGACGACGACGATGCGTTCTCGCGATCGACGACCGCTGTCGCGCTGGCCGTGGTACGAGACGCGCAGGGCGAGATCGAGGAGGCCGATCGCCTGTTCCGTCTGGCGATCGATGCCGCCAAGGGCTACCAGTGGCTCGGGGTGTTGGCGCGAGTGGACTATTCACGGTTCCTCATCGGCCAGCGACGTGCAGCGGAGGCCCGCGCGCAGCTCGAGATCGCGCGCGACTTCTACACGCATCCATTCGTGGCACGTCGCCGCAAGATCGTGGACGAGCTACTTCGCCGTTGCGACGAGGTTCGCGCGACCTAGGGGTGCGCGTCGAACCAGTCGGCGATGCGTTTCGCGTGCTCGACGCGATTGCGCGGCTTCCCGCCACGCGTGAGGTCATGGTTGTCCTCAGGGAAGCGAACGAACGTCGTTTCGACGCCGTGCAGACGCAGCGCGATGAAGAACTGCTCTGCCTGCTCGATGGGACAGCGGAGATCGCGCTCGGCGTGAAGGATCAGCAGCGGTGTCTTCACCTTCGGCACATACGTGAGCGGTGAGCGCTCGATCAGCTTGTCGGCGTTGTGCCACGGG
>DATDEH010000104.1 GCA_036523395.1 Candidatus Limnocylindria bacterium
CTTCATCGTCAGCGGGCGGTCCTTGATCGCGGGCAGGAGATACGGCGAGACCTCGGTGTAGTAGCGGATGAGGTCGGCCTTGGTGTAGCCGTCCTCGGGGAACAGGACCTTCTCGAGGTTCGTCAGTCGTAGGTCGTGACCGTCTATGTGCAAGATCGAAGGCACGCGCATCTTGGGCTCGCTCGCAGCCGCGCCGTTCCCGCTGTGTGACGCGCGTGCCGCCTCGCGGAGCGCGTTCTTCGTCGACTCGCGACGCTCTTCACCGGTGCACTCCTCCGGACTCACGTCGGCGCGCAGGCCTCGGTAGGTCGGATGGCGCAGCGTCCCCTCGCGCGTCATCTCGACATAACGCACCTCGCACACCAGCTCGGGGAGGCACCAGTGCGCCGGCGCGTTCACGCGTGGCTCGGTCGCGAACGGCAGCGTGGGTGACTCGCGTTCTTTGAGCGTCGCGAGAAGCTCCTTGAGCGTGCGCTCGTCGAAACCGGAGCCGACGTGGCCGACGGGGATCAGCTTGCCGTCGCGATAGATGCCGAGGAGCAGCGCTCCGAGCGCCTTCGATCGTCCGCCCTCGCCCTCGGTCCAGCCACCGACGACGCACTCCATCGTGCGGAACGCTTTGATCTTCACCCAGGCCGCGGAGCGTCCGCGCGCGTACGGCGAGTCGAGGCGCTTCGCGATGATCCCCTCGATCGCCTGCTCCTTCGCCGCTTCGAAGAGCGCCGTGCCGGTGCCGATGAACTGCTCCGAGCGGCGTATCGCGCCCATCGGTGTGAGGACCTCGTCGAGCAGACGCTGCCGCTCGCGGAGCGGCTTCCTCCCAAGGTCTTCGCCATCGAGCCACAGCAGATCGAAGACCTCGTAGATCACGGGCGTCGATCGGCGGAGCTTGCGCACCGCCGATTCGTCGCGCACGTGCATCCGTGGCTGCAGTCGCTGGAACGACGGCGCGCCGCGCTCGTCGAGCGCGACGATCTCGCCATCGAAGATCGCCTGGTACCCGCCGGTGTTCGCCTCGGCGATCTGATGCGCCTCGGGATACTGCGACGTGCAGTCCAGCAGGTTGCGGGTCTGCAGCCGCACGACGCCCCCGTCGACGAATGCGATCGTGCGTACGCCGTCCCACTTCGGCTCGAATGCGAAGTCGGGTGAGTCGAAAGGCTCTTCGGCGGTGATCGCGAGCATCGGCTCGATGCGCGAGTCGAGCGGATGGTCCTTCACCACCGGACCGTGCTTGATCATCAGCCAGTCGCGCCCCTCGTTCTGCTTCGTCTTCACCAGGACCCACTCGCCCTCGAGGCGCTTGCCGTGGAACGCGACCTTGTATTCGTCCTCGCTGTCCTTCAGGAGGTCGTACGTGCCCTGATCCCAGATCGTCATCGAGCCCGCGCCGTAGCCATCGGGGATGACGCCGGAGAACTCGAGGTACTCGATGGGGTGATCTTCGGTGTGAACGGCGAGCCGCCTCTTGCCACCCTCGAGCGGCGGGCCCTGCGGCACCGCCCACGATGCGAGGATGCCGCGCATCTCGAGGCGGACATCCCAGTGCAGACGCGTCGCGTGGTGCCGGTGCACGACGTAGCGGCGGGTAGGCTCGGCCTTCGGGCGCTGGCCTTTCGGCTCAGGCGTCCGCTTGAAGTCGCGTTTGCGCTGGTATTCCTCGAGGCTCACCCTTAACTCTCCAGCCAATTCTCGGGGAGGTGCCATGGTGCCGTCCGCGTTCGCCTCGCTCGTCGATTCGTTCCTGAAAGAGGAGTACGAGGACTCCCCGACCCTGGCCTCCAGCCTCGGCCTCACCGAATACGACGAGCGCCTCGACGACACCAGCGCAGCTGCGTACGAGCGGCGCCGCGCGTCGGACCTCCAGTGGCTGGCGAAGTTCCGCGCCGCCGCGGATGACGGACTTGCGCCCGCGGAGCGCATCGACCGGGATCTCCTCGTGTCGGTCCTGCGCGGCCGCGAGCTGTACCACCCGCTCGAGATGTGGAAGCGACAGCCGAACTACTACCTCAATCCGGGACTCAACGGCGTGTTCTCGCTCTTCCTCCACCGGCTGCGTCCCGAGCGCGAGCTGGCCGACGCGGCGGCGAAGCGGCTCGAGGGCGTGCCGACGAATATCCGCGACGGGGTCGCGAATCTCGACCTCTCCAAAACACCGCGCGTGTACGCCGAGCGGGCGCTGGGGCAGGCGAAGGCCGCGGCGCGATACGCGCGCGAGCTCGTGCCGGCCGAGGTGAAGGACGCATCGGCGAAGCAGCGCCTCAGCGAGGCGGGCGCGAAGGCAGCCAAAGCCTTCGACGAGTTCGCGGCCTACCTCGAATCGAACAAGGACCGAGCGAAAGGTGATTGGGCGATCGGCGAGGAGCTCTACAGCGCCCTCCTGCGCGAGAAGGAGCTCCTGCCATTCGGAGCGGCCGAGCTCCGCGAAAAGGGTCGCGAGCAGCACGCGCTCCTCTCGACCGAAGCGAACCGCATCGCGACCGAGATCGACGGCTCCGGCGACTGGGCGAAGACATGCGATCGCCTCAACAAGATCCACGCGCCGACACCAGAAGCGATGCGCGACGAGTACGACGAGTGGACGCAGCGCGCGCGGTCGTTCCTGCGCGACACACAGCTCGTGACGCTCCCGCCTGGTGAGGAATGCAGCGTCGAGCCCTCACCGCCGTTCCAGCGCCCGGTCCTCGCGGTCGCGTCGTACCAGCGTCCGCCGGCGTTCCGGGACACGCTGCACGGGCACTTCTTCGTTCCGTATCCGCCGGACGGCACGCCGCCCGAGGAAGTGCAGAAGCGACTCGAAGGGAACTGCAGTGCCGGGATCCCGACGACGGCGGTGCACGAGGCGTACCCCGGCCACCACTGGCATCTCGTGATGGCGAAGTCGAACCCGTCGCACGCGCGACGCATCTTCGGAACGGCGTACTTCAGCGAAGGCTGGGCCCTCTACGCGGAGCGCGTCATGCGCGAGCAGGGCTTCTTCGCCGATCCGAAGCACCTCCTCTACCAGTACGAGGCGACGATCTTCCGCGCCGCGCGCATCGTCGTCGACACGAGCCTGCACATGGGCGAGATGACCTTCGACGACGCGGTGAAGTTCATGGTCGAGAAGGGCAATCTCACCGAGCCGAACGCGCGCGCCGAGGTCGGCCGCTACTGCAGCTGGCCGACGCAGGCCTCGAGCTATCTCACTGGAATGCTCGAGATCATCGACATCCGCACCCGCTGGCTCGCGCGACACGGCACGTCAGATCGTCCGGCGCTGCGCGCGTTCCACGACGCGATCACGACGGCCGGGATGCTGCCTACGACCCTCGCGGAGAAGGCGATCACCGTGTGAGCCATGGGCCTGGGCGGTAACGCCTTCGCGAGGGCAGCCATCCGAACGCTGGCTACCCGCGCTGCTAGACCATTCCGTCGATGAGGACGCTCGACCCGCTCATCGCCGTGCTGGCGATCCTGGTCGGCATCGCGCTCATCGTCCTCGCGAGGTGGGCGTCGCGGCAGCGCGGTTCGCGGGCCGACGCCTGGATCGCACTGCGCACTGGCGACGTGCTCTTCACGGAGATGCTCGGTGCGTTCCTGGTCGGGTACGCGATCGCGGATCTCTTCGCGTCCGACGACGAACCGGGTGCGCCTCGTCGCATCGGCTTCGGCCGCTTCGGTGGCCGGTTCGGTGGGGCCGGCTCAGCGCTGCCGCTGCCGTTCATGGTCGGAATTGCCGCGGCTGCGGTCGCCGCGCTCACGCGCATCGACTTCAGCGCGTTCTTCCTCCGCAGCCGGCCCGCCGCCCAGGAATCCGAGTACGTCGGCATCAGAGCCCGCGTCATCGCGCACATCCCGGCCGGTGGCGTCGGCGAGATCGCGATGCCCGATGCCCGAGGGAATGTGACGTCCGTGATCGCCACGGCCGACGTGGACCTCAGCGTCGGGACCGCGGTCAGCGTGATCGGCATCCGCGGCCGTCAGCTCGTTGTCAGCGCGGACGCCTCTTGACACGGTAGGCTACGCTTCGCGCGGCAGGCCGCGCGCAAAAGAGACAACAAACGGGGGGTCGCCGATGCCTCGTTCCATCTGGCGAGGGGTCATGAGCTTCGGGATGGTCGCCATCCCGGTGCGCCTCTACCTCGCGACCGAGAGCACGAGCAAGGTGTCATTCAATCTTCTCTGCCCCGAGCACAAAGCCCGCATCAAGAACAAGCGCTGGTGCCCGGAAGGCGATCACGAGGTCGCCTGGGGCGACGTCGTCAAGGGGTACGAGTACGAAAAGGGCAGCTTCGTCGAGCTCACCGACGAGGATCTCGAAAAGCTCCCGCTGCACAGCAGCAAGGCGATCGACATCGCCGGCTTCATCGAGGACAAGGAGCTGCCGGGCGAGCTCTACTACCAGTCCGCGTACTACCTCGAGCCGGAAAAGTCGGCGGCCAAGCCATATGCGCTCCTCAAGCAGACGCTCGAGAAGACAGGTCGCGTCGCCATCGCGAAGTTCGCCCTGCGCGACCGCGAACGACTCGTGTCGGTCCGCGCTCACAACGGCGCGATGGTCTTGAACACGCTCCACTGGCCGGACGAGATCCGCTCGACCGAAGAGCTCGAGCTACCCGAGGACGTAAAGGTCAGCCCGGCCGAGGCGAAGATGGCGGAGAACCTCGTCGGGATGATGGCGATGGACTTCGAGCCCGAGGAGTTCAAGGACGAATACAAGAAAGCACTCATGGAGGTCGTCGAGGCCAAGATCGAGAAGCGCCAGGTCATCGAGGCGCCCGAGCCGGAGGCCGAAACGACCGTCGTGGACCTCATGTCCGCTCTGAAGGCGTCCGTCGAGAAGGCCAAGAAGGGCGAAGTGTCGCGGGGCCGCGAGAGCCGCGGCGGCCACGAGTCGCTCGCGGGCAAGAAGACGACGGCGCGCGAGAAGAGCGCGCGAAAGAAAGCGTCCTAAGCAAGGTCCGCTCGATATGCTCGGCGAGTGCGTCGTGACACGCGCTCGCCGGGCGGCGAGCATCCAACTCTCCTCGAGGTCGCGGACGCGCACGCCGCGCTGCCGCGGGATCTCGCTCCGATGCGGCCGCGCCTCGCCGCCGGCGCGTTCAACTCCCCCGATCACCTCTTCGAGCTGAAGTGGGACGGCATCCGGGCCCTCGCGTCGATGGACGGCGGGCGCCTCCGTGTCGCTGACCGCCACGGGGGTGACCTGCTTCCGCTCGTGCCCGAGCTCGGCCAGCTCCCCATCCCAGAGGGCGCGGTCCTCGACGGCGAGATCGTGGTGTGCGACTCGCGTGGCCGGCCCAGCTACGACCTGCTCACGGGTCGACTTGGTCCCAAGGCGGCCAAACGCGGGCGCGGACCGGTCTTCGTGGCGTTCGACCTCCTGTACGAGGAGCACCGGCCGCTGCTCAACCTTCGGCTCGAGGAGCGCCGCCACCGCCTGACCGCGCTCGGCATCCGCAGCCGCCAGGTCGCGGTCCCCGAGCATCTGGATGAGGACGGCGAACCGTTCCTCGACGTCGTCGCGGAATACGGCCTCGAGGGCATCGTCGCAAAACGTCGCGACAGCCCCTATATCCCGGGTACGCGTAGCGGCGACTGGCTGAAGTGTCACGTCACACCGCGAGCGGACGTCGTCCTGGGCGGGCTCGTCGAAGACGAGAGGCGCGGCGCCGTCCGCGCGCTCTGTGGCATGTATTCAGGCGACCTTCTCTCGTTCGTCGGTGAGGCGTATGTGCAGCCGTATCTCGGCCGCTGGCTCGATGAAGCGACGCGCGACTTCACCGCTGACACGTCCCCGTTCGCGACGCCACTGCCACTGCGGACCGGAATGCGCTGGTTGCGCCCGCGCATCGTCGCCATCGTCGAGCATGCCGGCGAGATCGGCGAACTACGCGACGCGCGCTTTCGCGCGCTGCGCTTCGACGGCCGGCTCGACGACTGCCGCGTCGAAGAGCCGATCGAGATGGAGTCCGCACCCGCGCGCGCCGGGAGCGAGCGCCCGCGCCTCATCGTGCTTCATTCATTGCCGTTCGGACCGGAGTGACCCTCGTCCGCTACCATTAGAAAAACCCCGGAGGTCACTTGAGGGTGCCGAAGTTCGTGTTCGTGACGGGCGGGGTCACCTCCTCTCTCGGTAAAGGCATCACCGCAGCTTCACTTGGACGCATCCTTGCCGCGCGCGGTCTCACCGTCGCGTCGCTGAAGATGGATCCGTATCTCAACGTCGACCCTGGAACGATGTCGCCGTACCAGCACGGCGAGGTCTTCGTCACCGAGGACGGCGCTGAGAGCGATCTGGACCTCGGCCACTACGAGCGCTTCATCGACCGCAACGTCACGCGGGCGTCGAACCTTACGACCGGCCAGATCTACAACGCGGTGATCGCCAAGGAACGCCGCGGCGACTACCTCGGCGCCACCGTGCAGGTCATCCCGCACGTGACGAACGAGATCAAGGAGCGGATCCACCGCGTCGCGCGCGAGCAGCAAGCGGAGCTCGTCGTCGTTGAGGTCGGTGGCACGGTCGGAGACATCGAGTCGCTTCCCTACCTCGAGGCGATCCGCCAGTTCCGCAACGACGTGGGCCGCCAGAACGTCCTCTACATCCACCTCACGCTGCTGCCGCGTGTCGCGACCGGTGAGCTGAAGACGAAGCCGACGCAGCACTCAGTCAAGGAGCTGCGCTCGATCGGTATCCAGCCGGACGTGCTCATCGCGCGCGCGGACGAGCCGATCGATGAGGACCTGCGCGAGAAGATCGCGCTGTTCTGTGACGTCAAGATCGATAACGTCATCTCCGAGCCCAACGCCTGGTCCATCTACGCCGTGCCGCTGATGCTCGAAGAGGCCGGCCTGGGTCGCATCGTCGTCGAGGAGCTCGGGCTTGGAGAGCGCGCCGCTGAGGCGGATCTCGGCGAGTGGCGCTTCCTGGTCGACCGCATCCGCGGCGCGCGGATCCCACTGACGATCGGCCTCGTTGGCAAGTACATCGAGCTGCCGGACGCGTACCTGTCGGTCGCAGAGTCGGTGAAGCACGCGTCGTGGGCGGCCGGCTGCAACGTGAAGCTGGTCTGGATCGACAGCGAAAAGCTCGAGCGCGACCGCGACGTCGAGCCGCTCATCGGCCTCGACGGCATCGTCGTTCCGGGCGGCTTCGGCTACCGCGGCATCGAGGGCAAGGTTCAGGCCGTTCGCTTCGGGCGCGAGCGCAAGGTGCCGACGCTCGGCCTCTGCATGGGCATGCAGTGCATGGTCATCGAGCTCGCGCGCACGGCCCTCGGGACGGAGGACGCGAACTCGACCGAATTCGATGCGTTCACACCGCATCCCGTGATCGACCTGCTGCCCGAGCAGCGCGACATCGCGGACAAGGGCGGCACGATGCGCCTCGGAAGCTACCCCTGCGTGCTCGAGACCGGCTCGCTCGCGGGGCGCGCATACGGACAACCGATCGTGCTCGAGCGGCACCGGCACCGCTATGAGTTCAACAACTCGTACCGCGAGCTGCTCGCCGCACATGGGATGAAGTTCACCGGCCTGTCGCCGGACGGGCGTCTCGTCGAGATCGTGGAGATCGCGGACCACCCGTTCTACCTCGGGACGCAGTTCCACCCCGAGTTCAAGTCACGTCCCAACCGTCCGCATCCCCTCTTCGCGAGTTTCATCGACGCCGCACTGGCCTTCGCACGCGCGAACGGACGAGCGGAAGCGGCACCGATGCTGCAGGAGACGCACCGATGAAGCTATTCCTCGACACGGCCGAATACGAAGAGATCAAGACGGCTGTCGAATGGGGCGTCATCGACGGCGTGACCACCAATCCCACGCTCATCGCAAAGGCCGGACAGGACCACGAGACGCAGGTCAAAAGGATCTGCGCGATCATCGGGAACGTCTCGGCCGAGTGCGTCAGCGAGAAGCGCGACGACATGATCGTAGAGGGCCGCCGCATCGCGGCGTGGCACAAGAACGTGATCGTGAAGGTGCCGCTCACTCCCGACGGTCTCGGCGCCGCCAAGATCCTCGCCGGCGAGGGCGTCCGCATCAATGTCACGCTGTGCTTCTCGGTCAACCAGGCGCTGCTGGCCGCGGCGGTCGGCGCCTACATCATCAGTCCGTTCGCGGGCCGCCTCGATGACATCAACGAGGACGGCATGCGCGTCGTCGCCGACATCGTTTCGGCGTATCGCCAGCAGGAGATCAAGACGAAGGTGCTCGCCGCATCGATCCGCAACCCGATGCACGTGACCCAGGCCGCGCTCGCGGGCGCCGACATCGCGACGATGCCGTTCGCGGTGCTCAAGATGCTCTTCAACCACCCGCTCACCGACGCGGGGCAGAAGAAGTTCCTCGAGGACTACCGGAAGACGCAGGAGGCCAAACCCGCATCGTCGGCGGCCGGCAAGGCAGTACTTCCGTCCCGCTAGAGGCATTGCGCCGCCGCTGATACCGCGGCCACCCATACATTCCCGCGGCAATGACCACCAAACGTTGGGACTTCCGCGACGAGGACCTGCGCCGCTACTCGGTCGAGATCGAGCACGCGGTCCTGACCGGCGACCGCAGGATCATCGTCAACGGACGCGAGGTCTTCCACGGCGGCAAGTTCTTCGACACCGGGGGCGAGCACGTCTTCGACCTCGAGGGGCACAGCGCGCGTCTGCGCATCGGCAGCACCGGCTTTGCGTACAACTACACGCTCGTCGTCGACGGCCTCACGATCCCACCGGAGGGCGCGACGATCCCACGCCCGGCGAGAAGCGCCGCGGCGAATGTGGCCCCGGCGCCCGCACCAGACCGCGTCGCGGCGGAGCAGCCCGTCGTAGCCGCGCTCGCGCAGGGGCCGGACCAAGCGACACTGGAGCGCGTCGCGCTCGTGAAGAAGGTCGAGAACGGCGGCCGCTGGTTCTACTGGATCGCGGGACTCTCGGCGGTGAACTTCGTCTTCTTCGTGCTCGGAAGCGACAACGGATTCGCGCTGGGCACCGTGATCGACTGGTTCCTCCAGGGAATCATCGAAGAGCTGGCGGATCCGTCGTTCGGCTGGATCGCGCACGTCGTCGTCATCGGACTCTTCGCATTCCTCGGCCTTCGCGCGACCGCCGGTGCGCAGTGGGCGTTCGTCGTTGGCGGCCTTCTCTATGCGCTCGACGGCCTCCTGTTCCTGCTTGCCGGTGGCTGGATCGGGATCGTGGTGCACGCCTTCGCGCTCTTCGCGATCGTCGGCGCCATCACCAGCCTGCGTCGGCTCCACAAGACGCCCGCGACCACGCTTCGGTCGTCGACGACGCTGCAGGCGTCCTAACCGCGGCGCGGCGCCTCCGTCAGAAGCAGGTCGCGCAGATCCGCTCCGGCGACACCGCACAGATCCAGAACACACAGGAGTAACGCGGCCTCGTCCGACTCGGCGCGCCCAGTCTTGATCGAGATGTCCGTGGCGTAGAGCGCTTCATACGCGCGCGTGATGTCCGCCTGGCTCACGCCCCGCGCGTACTGGACGTACCGGAAGATCGCACCGGGTGACGACCGGATCGCCTTCGCGATCTTCTCGGCGTCCTGATTGGTAGGCGACCGCGACGCGAACAGCAGCACGCGGAACTGCCACAGCAGGAGGGCGAGGATCTGCTGCGGGGCGTTGCCATCTCCGAGGAGCCGCTCGAGGAGCGGGACCGCGACACGGTGGTTGTGCTGCACGACGGCCTTCGTGAGCTCGAAGATGTCCGACTCGATCGCGCCGCTCACGAGCGCGCGCACGTCCGCGGCCGTCACCGGCGCGCCGCCGGCGTAGGCCCCCAGCTTCTGCACCTCGTTCTCGATCCGCTCGGTGTCCGGCCCCAGGGCGAACGCGAGGGCATCCATGGCGTCCGGTTGGAGCACCACGTTGTGCAAACGAGCGCGCGCCCCGATCCAGCCCTTCACTTCGAAGGGCGCCAGGCG
>DATDEH010000105.1 GCA_036523395.1 Candidatus Limnocylindria bacterium
GCGAGGACGAGCACGAGGACCGCGGGCACGATCGCCCGGCGCCACGGGAAGCTCCCACGCTCTTTCGGCGGGCTGAGGACCGCAGCGGTAGCACCGGCTGCGCCGCCCGCGACGGCAGTCGCGACGAGGGTCGGCTCCGTCGCCGGTCGTGGCGGCACGACCGGCGCGACGGGACTGATGAGATCCGACGGTGAGACGAACGGCGAAGCGACCGACACGGGCGGCGTCGTTGGAACGATCGGCGGCTGCGACGGGCTGATGCTCGGAGCCGAGAACGCCGCCGCCGGAGCGGGCACCGTGTACTGCGACCCCGCGAGGGCGCGCACGAAATCACCGGAGCGCGCGAAGCGGTCCTCCGGCTTCTTCGCGAGCGCGCGCAGGAGCGCGGCCTCGGCGCCGGGCGGCAGCACGACGCCGAGTTGGCTCGGGAGTGGCACCGGTTTGTTGACATGCGCCATGAGCGCGGAGAGCGGATTGTCGGAAGGGAATGGATGGCGGCCGACCAGCATCTGGAACGCGATGATCCCGAGCGCGTACTGATCGGCTGCGGGTCCCGCGGCCTCAGCGCCGCCGGCGAGCTCCGGCGCCATGTAATCCGCAGTCCCCATGAGCGACCCGGCCTGCGTCATACCCGATCCGGGTCCGACGATCTTCGCGAGGCCGAAATCCGTGAGCACCGCGGTGCCTTCGCGCGTGAGCAGTACGTTCTGCGGCTTGATGTCGCGGTGGACGATCCCGCGCGCGTGCGCGTAATCGAGCGCGGCCGCGATGGGTCCGAGGATCCCCAACGCGTAGTCGAGGGGCAGAGGCGTTCCGAGCTGGTCCGCAAGCGTGCCGCCGTCGATGTAATCCGAGACCAGGTACGCGATGTCACCGTGCTGTGTGAAGTCGAAGGCCGTGACGATGTTCGGGTGCCGTAGCTTCCCGACCGCGCGCGCCTCCTGCGCGAAGCGCTCCCCGAAGGCCGGGTCGCCCGCCGTCTGTGGCGGCAGCACTTTGATCGCGACGAAGCGACCGAGGCCCGGCTGATACGCCTTGTACACGGCGCCCATACCGCCCGCGCCGATCTTCTCGAGGATCTCGTAGTTCCCGAGCGAGGTCCCGGGTTGCAAGGTCACTGGTCGATCCCCTCCACCCGGTACGCGTCTACCGGGGTCCGCCGTCCTCGTAGTTCCAACGCGCCAAGGGGTGTCGTCCGTACGCCCGCGCCAGCGGCCTGCAACGCGGCTGCCGAGCAGACCACCTCGCCCGCCTTGGCCTGCCCCTGGAGCCGCGCGGCGACGTTCACCGTGTCGCCGATCGCGGTGAAGTTCTGGTACTGCTCGCTCCCGAGGTTGCCGACCATCGCCTCGCCGGTGTGCACGCCGATGCCGTAGCCGAGCTCGAGCCCGACCTCGCGCGCGGCTTCGCACATCGCGAGCGCGCCACGGAGCGCGAGACGGACATGATCGTCCTGTGGCGCTGGAGCGTTCCAGAGCGCGAGGATCGCGTCGCCGGCGAACCGGTCGATCGTGCCACCGGTGGCGCGGATCGCCTTGGCCGCGGCGCCGTGGTACCGCATGAGGAGGGCGACGACGCGATCGGGCGGGAGCGCCTCGGCCATCGCGGTGTAACCCCGCACGTCCGCGTGCAGCACGCTGACGGTCTGCGTTTGGCCACCGACGTCGATGAACGACGGCCGCGCATCGACCATCTCCGCGACGTTGTCGCCGAGGTAGCGGCGAAGCGCGTCGCGAAGCCGCACCTCGTTGTCGGCGAGCGCCTCGAGCTTCGGTGACGACGTGTCCTCGTCCGCGACGAACAGGACTCCGCTCACATTGCCGCGCACGTCCTTCAGCGGGCCTGCCGTCGCTCGCAGCTTTACCCGGCGGCCGCTCGGGAGCGTCGCTTCGATGGCGCGCGCCTGTCCCTCAGCCCCGCCTTTCAGCATCAGCTTGAAGAGGCGCTGCGAGAGCGACTCTCCGAAGATATCCGTGTAGCTCTTGCCCACGGCGTCCGCCTCCGTCGTCGAGAGGAGCCGCTCCGCGTTGTGGTTGAGCGAGCGGATGCGGCCGTCGGTGTCGAGCAGCACCACTGACGACGGGTGGAACTGCAGCAACGCGAGGCTGAGTCCCTGTTCGTTCCGATCCGCTTCCACAGCGGTCAGTCTCCCTATCCGTCGGTACCCCTACAAGCCCCACAGATGGGGGATTGCTCGATTAGGCTTCCGCCGTGCCGCGGTTGGTGGAGTGCGTGCCGAACGTCAGCGAGGGCCGACGTCGCGACGTGATCGACCGGCTGGCGAAGTCCATCCGCGACGTTCCGGGCGTCCGGCTCCTCGACCAGACCAGTGACGTGGATCACAACCGCTCGGTCTTTACATTCGCCGGCGACGCGAACGCCGTCACCGCCGCCGCCCACGCCCTCGTCACCGCCGCGTACCTCGAGATCGACATGCGCTCGCACAAAGGCGAGCACCCACGCCTCGGTGCGGTCGACGTGGTGCCGTTCGTGCCCCTCGCCGGAGTGACGATGGAGGACTGCATTGCCGTCGCACACCGCTTCGGACGCGAGGTCGCCGAGCGCCACAAGGTCCCGGTGTACTTCTATGCACGCGCGGCCTCGCGCCCGGAACGTGTCCGCCTCCCCGACATCCGGCGGCCCCAGTACGAGGGGCTCGCCGAGCTGCTGGCGACCACGCACGTGCCCGACGCGGGGCCGGCCGTCTTGCACCCCAAAGCTGGCGCGATCGTCGTAGGCGCGCGCCCGCCGCTCATTGCCTTCAACATCGAGCTCGACACGGCCGACGTGAAGGTGGCGAAGAAGATCGCCAAAGAGATCCGTGAGTCATCCGGCGGACTGCCGGCCATCCAGGCACTGGGTTTCGAGTTGACGGATCCGCCGCGCGCGCAGGTCTCGATGAATCTGCTGGACACGACGCAGACTTCGCTGGCCACGGTCTGGCACGAGGTCGAGCGCCGCGCGACCGAGGCGGGTGTGAAGGTTCTCCGCGGCGAGCTCATCGGCCTGCTGCCGCTCGATGCCGCACTTCAGGTCACGGCCGACGCGCTCAAGCTCGAGAACTTCGAGCGCAGTCGCGTGATCGAATCGCACTTCCTCGAGTGACGTGAGCCAGTAGCGAATGGCTCAAGCGGATCTCGTCATTCGCCGAGCCCGTTTGCTCACGCTGGCGCCCCTCAAAGATGAGAAGCCGCGCGTAGGAGCGGCGGCAGGCGATGTGGGAGCGATCGACGGCGGATGGCTCGCGTCGCGCGACGGCATCGTCGTCGCGACGGGGCGCGGCGACGCGTGGCAGGACCTTGAGCTCGTACCGGAGGCGGTCGAGGTCGACGCCGAAGGCCGCGTCGTCATGCCCGGATTCGTCGACGCGCACACGCACCTGTGTTACGCGGGGCAGCGCTGGGACGAATTCGTCACGCGTCGGAGCGGCGCGGACTATCTCGCCGTCCTCGAGCGCGGCGGCGGAATTCACGCGACCGTGCGCGCGACGCGCGAAACGAGCGACGCGGACTTGCTCGCGCTACTGCGCCGGCGACTCGCACGTGCGATCGCACTGGGGACGACGACGATCGAGGTGAAGAGCGGTTACGGGCTCGAGCCGAGCGAGGAGCTCCGGCAGCTGCGCGTGATCGCGGCGGCGGCGAAGGACTCGCGCATCGACGTCGCGGTGACCTATCTCGCGCTCCACGCGCTGCCCGCGGCGCGCGCCGATGACCGCCGCGGCTTCGTGCGCGACGCGGCTCAGGCGGTGCGCACCGTCGCCGACGAGGGTCTGGCCGAAGCGGTCGACGCCTTCGTCGAGAACGGCGTATTCGACATCGATGAGGTGCGGCCGCTCGCGAAGGCCGCGCGCGACGCGGGTCTCGCGCTCACGCTGCACGCCGATCAGCTGAACGACGTAGGCGCCACCGCGTACGCGGCGCGAGCCCACGCGCGTTCGGCCGATCACGTCGCGAACGCGTCGGCCGAAGGCCTGCGCGCGCTCGCCCGCGCCACGATCCCCGCGGTGCTCCTCCCAGGAAGCGCGTTCTTCGTCGGCTACTCACCGCCGGACGCGCGGCGGTTCCTTGCGGCGGACGTGCCGATCGCGGTGGCGACCGACCACAACCCGGGCACGTCGCCGCTCGAGGGGATGCCGACGGCGATCGCGCTCGGCGTCGTGCTCTGCGGCCTTACCCCGCACGAGGCGATCGTCGCGGCGACGATCAACGGCGCCCATGCACTCGGCCGCGGTGGACGGACCGGGGCGCTCGTCAAAGGACGCCGCGCCGATGTGGTCGTGCTCGACACGGACGACGAGCGCGAGCTCGCGTATCGCCTCGGGGCGCCGCTGGTGCGCGAGGTGTACGCCGCGGGACGTCGCGTCCCGTAACTACAGCGGGGTGTCGACCAGGATGAGATCGCTTTCCCGCTCGCCATCCAGCACGAGCTCACCCGCACCGAGGTAGGCCGCATCGCCGCGAGTCATATGTTGTCCGTTCACGCGAAGCGTTCCGTCGATGAGATACAGGTATCCACCGCGACCTTCGCCGATCTCGTGCCGCACCTCGCGGCCTGCCGACAGCCGCGATGCGTACATCGACACGTCGCGCGCCACGGTCAACCCTTCGCCGTCGGCGCCCTCGGGCTTGAGGAAACGCAGCAGGCGGTCCGTCCGATCCGCGACCGTGTATTGCTTCTGCGCGATGGATGGCGGGAGGCCGCGCTGCGCGGGGATGATCCACATCTGGATGAACTCCATGGGCTCGGTCTTCGAGTGGTTGCGCTCAGAGTGCTCGGCGCCCGAGCCGAGTCGCATGCGTTGCACGCCGCCGGGCTCCAGGACCCCGCCGTTGCCGAGGCTGTCGGCATGCTCGAAATGACCCGACACCACGAACGTGATCCCTTCGATGTCGCGGTGCGGATGCATCGGCCACTCGGCGCCGGGCACGAGTGTGTCGTGGTTGAAGACGCGGAGCGTGCCGATGCCCATGTTGCTCGGATCGTTGTACCGGTCGAACGAGAAGTGCCATCGCGCCTTGAACCAACCGCCGTCGATGCTGTAGATGGAACGGTCGGGACGGATCTTCACTTGCGCCGGCTTCACCCGCTCATTCTTCCACCCGCAGGGTACGATTCGCCCTGGCGTGCACTACCAGACACAGGAGGCGCGACCGGCGTGAGCGATCGGGTGGCGATCTATCCGGGCTCTTTCGACCCGCCCACCAACGGCCACCTCGACATCCTCGAGCGTTCGGCCCGACTGTTCGACCGCGTCGTGATCGGCGTTGGCCGCAACCTCTCGAAGAAGACGCTCTTCGACGCCGACGAGCGCGTCGCGCTCATGCGCGACGCGTGCAAGGCCTGTCACAACGTCGAGGTCCGCACGTTCGACGGGCTGCAGGTGACGTTCGCGAAAGAGGTCGGCGCGACCTTCATCATCCGCGGGATCCGCGCGCTCTCGGACTTCGAGTTCGAGTTCGAGATGGGCAACATGAATCGGAAGCTCGCCCCGGATATCGAGATGGTGTACCTGATGACCGCTCCTGATTACCTGTTCCTTTCCGCGTCGCGCGTGAAGGAGCTGGTCGCGTTCGGCGCCTCCGTCGAAGGTCTCGTTCCGCCGAACGTCGCAAAGGCGCTGCAGGCGCACATGGGTCATGGAGGCCTTCGCACCGGCGCCACCGAATCCAACGACTAGCATGAGCGCCGTACTCGCGATCGACGTCGGCAACACGAACATCGTCGTGGGTGCGTATGACAGAGACCGGCTCATCCGCACCTGGCGTCTCGTCACCGTTCATGACCGCACCGAGGACGAGCTCGCGGTGATGCTCGACGGTCTGCTGGCGCAGGAAGACCTGGCGCTCGACGAGATCGATGCGCTCGTGCTCGGCAGCGTCGTGCCGCCGCTCACGCAGGCGTTCACACGCCTCGCAGAGCGCTATCTCGATCGCGCGGCGTTCATCGTCGGGCCCGGCATCAAGACCGGGGTTCGCCTGCGTGTCGACAATCCGTCAGAGGTCGGCGCCGACCGCATCGCCAACACGCTCGCGGCTCACCGGCGCTACGGCGGCCCCGCCATCATCGTGGACTTCGGCACGACGACGAACTTCGACGTCGTGAGCGCGGAGGGCGATTTCCTCGGCGGATCGTTCGCGCCCGGGCTCGAGGTCTCCGCGGAGTCGCTCTTCGGTCGCGCGTCGCGGCTCTTCCGGGTCCCGCTCACACCGCCCGCGACGGCGATCGGAAAGAACACCGCCGACTGCCTGCGCTCCGGCATCGTGTTCGGGTACGTCGGCCTCGTCGAAGGTCTTCTCGCGCGCCTCGTCGCCGAGCTTCCCGCGAAACCGACCGTGATCGCGACCGGCGGCCTCGCCTCGACGATCGCGCCGCTCGCGAAGGGCATCGAGAAGGTCGACGAGGACCTCACGCTCGAAGGGCTGCGTCTCCTCTACGAGCTGAACGCGTGATGGAAGCGCTGCGCGGTCGCTTCATCGTGCTCGGCGTCACCGGCTCGATCGCCGCGTACAAGTCGGTCGAGCTCGCGCGCCGCCTGACGCAGGCAGGCGCGACGGTTCAGGTCGTCATGTCGCGATCCGCCGCCGAGTTCGTGCGGCCACTCACGTTCCAGGCCCTCACGTACCGCCCGGTCGAGATGGAGATGTTCCAGATCCAGGACGAGCGGGCGGCGGGGCACGTCGCGATGGGCCGCCAGGCCGACGTCGTGGTGGTCGCGCCCGCTACGGCGCACGTCCTCGCCCGTCTCGCGAACGGCTTCTCCGACGACCTCATCGCGACGACCGTACTCGCGACGGATGCGCCCATCGTCCTCGCGCCCGCGATGGAGACCCACATGTGGCAGAACGCCGCGACCCAGGCGAACGTCGCCACGCTGCGCGCGCGCGGCGCGCGCATCGTCGAACCGGAGTCGGGTCCGCTCGCGTCCGGTGATGTCGGTCCCGGCCGTCTCGCGTCGCTCGAGCGCATCGAGGCCGCCATCGCGGAGGCGCTCACGAGCTCGCAGTCGCTCGCCGGTCGCCGGATCGTCGTGACCGCGGGCCCGACCCTCGAGCCCATCGATCCGGTGCGCTTCGTCTCGAATCGCTCGAGCGGGAAGATGGGCTACGCGATCGCGGCAGCGGCGTCCGACGCCGGCGCGGAGGTCTTCCTCGTGTCGGGACCGACGGCGCTGCGCGCGCCGGTGGGAACGCAGCTCGTTCCGATCGAGACCGCGGAGGAGATGCGCGATGCGGTGCTGGGCCTGCTCCCGAACGCCGATGCCGTGGTCATGGCCGCGGCGGTCGCGGACTACCGGCCGATCGAGACGATGGAGCGAAAGATCAAGAAGCGGGACGCGGGCCGGGAGCTGAGCCTGCGGATGACGGAGAACCCCGACATCCTGAAGGCGATCGTTAGCGCCCGCCGTCCCGGCGCGGTCGTCGTCGGCTTCAAGGCGGAGACCGGCGACGCGACCGCGGAGGCCGGACGCATGCTGCGCGAGAAGAAACTCGACCTCGTCGTCGCGAACGACGTGAGCGAAGCGGGATCGGTCTTCGGGTCTGACACCGACCGCGTGACCTTCGTGAGCGCCGACGGTGTCGAGGCTCTGCCGCTGCTCGCGAAGACCGAGGTCGCGCGCCGGCTCATCGCGAAGCTCGCCGAGCGGCTCGCGCGTTAGGGGCGCACCGCCTGCGGGAAATCGAAGACGCGGTCGGGGTCGTACTTCGCCTTGACCTGCCTCAGGCGCGCGTAATTCGCGCCCCAGTACGCGTCTTCCCAGTCGGTCAGGTCGGCGTCCGCGTAATTGACGTATGCGCCACGACCGATGAGCGGACGTGCGGCCGCGTAGAGATCGCGCAGCCACGTCTGCATGTCGTCCGCGACCGACGCGGGCCCCGCGGCGTTCCAGCTTGCGATGAGCTGAGCGACGACGAACGCGTCGCGGTGCGCGAAGGCTGTCGCCGGGGGCGCGACGCGTGACACAGCACCGCCGAGCGAATCGAGCAGCACCGCGCCGCCTCCGACGCCCTGTCGTCCCGCGATCGACTCGATCGCGCCGACGAGCGCGGCGATCGCGGCATCGGACGGCGGCTTCTGAGCGACCGCGGACTTCGCGACATACGTCTCACGTCCCAGGACCGCCGCGGGCGTGGCTCCGACGAGATGACACTGCTCGATCGAGCGTCCCAGGCAGCCCGCCTCGAGGAGCATGACCTCGCGGTAGGTGCGCACGCCCTGCTCGCGGTAGATCGGCAGACCTGCGCCCGCGACGAGCGTGTCGAAGCGCGACGCGAGATCCGCCGCGGTGCCGGTGAGCACAGCGTGCATCGTGACCTCAGGTCCCTGCGCTCCGGTCTGGAGATGCAGCGTGGACCAGAGCGCGTCGGGCGCGCGCGACATCCACGCCTGCCATGCCGAGACGACCGCCGCCGCGCGCGACCACGGCCAGGACAGGAATCCGATCGCGAGGGCCGTGGCTGGGTGCGTGCGCAGGGTCAGCGACGTGACGACGCCGAAGCTGCCACCGCCTCCGCCGCGCAGGGCCCAGAAGAGGTCGGCGTCGCGCGTTTCATCGCAATCGCGTACCTGGCCATCCGCGGTAACGACCTGTGCCGCGATGAGGTCGTCGCAGGTGAGGCCCCAGGCGCGCGAGAGCACACCGAGGCCGCCGCCCAGCGTGAGTCCGGTGATGCCGACGGTGGGGCAGCTACCGGCCGCGATGCCTTGTCCGCGCGCCGCGACGGCGTCGTAGACGTCGATGAGGCGCGCGCCCGCGCCGACGATCACGCGCCCGTTCTGCACATCGATCCCCGACATGCGACCGACGTCGATCACGAGACCGGTGCCGGTCGACCAGCCGCCGTAGCTGTGGCCGCCACTCCGCAGCGCGATCGGGACGTGGTACGCGCGAGCGAAGCGGACGCATTCCCGAACGTCGTCTGCGCTCGCGCAGCGCGCGATCGCCTGTGGGCGCACGCCGTCGAAGCGCGTGTTGTAGAGAATGCGCGCCGCGTCGTATGTCGGATCGCTGGATCTCACGAGTCCATCGCGCAGCGCGGTGCGCAGCGCTTCCCAGTCGGGAGCGGCGATGGTCGGAGCAGGCGACGGCGTCGCCGGTACGGCCGTGGCGGTCGCGGAAGAGGAGGTCGACGGCGATGCCGACGGCGACGATGTGACGTCGCCTCTTACGCAACCCGTCGCGATCGCGGTCCCGCTGACCGCGAGTCCGCGGAGGAACGCGCGCCGTCGCATCACGCTCGCACCCAGTCGACCTCGGTGTACAGGAGACGCCATCCGAGCTCCTCGAGGTTGTGCGCGGAGGCCGGATTCTGGGTCTGACCGAAAAAGAGCCGCAGGCCGCGCTCCCACCCGGCATGCATGCGGTGGGCGATCATCGCGGTCTGGATCCCGCGTCCGCGGAACTCGCGCAGGACACTCCCGTTCCCGAGTCCACCGACGGGCCGCACGTCGAACAGCATCCCCGTGGCTGCCGGCACGCCGTCGATGCGACCGAGATACGCGCTCAGCGACCGGCCGTGCGCGCGCCGCTTCACGAGCGCCTCGACGATGTCGCGGAAGTGCGGGCCGCGGTCTTTGAAGCTCGAATACGCGATACGGGCGTACTCCGCGGCGTCTTCGGCGCGCACGCGCTCCACGGTGAGGTCCTCGACCTGACGCGCACGCGGCAAAGAGCGACGGTCGTAGCAGTAGATGTGCTCGTCGGTGCCTTCCTCTGGCTCGTAACCGCGGCGCTCCAGCAGACGGAGCGCGGCACGCGGCGTCGGTCCCTGCGCGACCGCGATGCGCGTGGGACGGCCCGCGTCCGCGAAACGGCGCTCGAGCCGGTCGAGTACCGCCGCCGTCGCCTCGGACATCGTGCCGAAGCCGAGCGCGCGGTTGAGGAAGCCGTTGTCGGTCGACTTCATCGTCCAGCTCACCAGCCCACCCGCGTGACTGACGCGGACGCCGCTCTGTTTCGCGGCGCGCGGATCCGCGAGGAGGTAGCTCGTGATCTCCACGCCCTCCGTCCGCTGCATCAGCGCCGCAAGCTCGCCCAGCCGCATCGGCGGACTCTACCGATGCTCCGTGCGCGACGCTGCGGACGTACCGCATGAGGCGCTCGCAGCGTTCGCGCGAGGACAGTGCGCAAGGCCGCACTGGACCAACGTGGTTGGGATCAGAAGGGAGGCCTCGACATGGATGCGGAACACAAGTTGGCAGCGAGCGATGACGCACAGTCCCGCTCGCGCCGCTCCCGCCGGATCCACGCGTTTCTGGGCGCGTGGGCCAAGCGCCATTGGCCCGAGCGCGTGACCCGTTTCCCGAAGCGCTAGCCTCCGCGAGTACCGATCAACTGGGTCACCTTCGATTGCTACGGCACGCTCATCGACTGGGAGCGCGGCATGACCGACGCGCTCATCCCTCTGCTGCCTGCGCCGATAGATCGCGACGAGCTCGCACGTCGCTACATCGAGACCGAGGCCGAGGCCGAGGCCGAGTCGTATCGCACCTACCGCGATATCCTCGACATGGCAGGTCGTCGGGTGCTGAGCACGTTCGGCGTCGACGCGCCCTCGCCACTGCCCGCTTCACTCCCGCGTTGGCGGCCGTTCGCCGAGGTGCCCGCCGCGCTCGCCGAGCTGCGGCGTCGCGGCCGGAGGATCGCCATCCTGTCCAACGTCGATCGCGACCTGATCGCGTCGTCGATCGAGCAGCTCGAACTCGAGCCCGACCTCGTCGTGACCGCACAGGACGCGGGCAGCTACAAGCCGGCGCCCGGACACTGGCGGGTCTTCCGCGAGCGCAGCGGTGCCGCGATCGAGGCGACGATCCACGTCGGAGCAAGCCAGTTCCACGACATGCGGCCGGGCGCCGCCCTCGGCTACCGCACGGTGTTCGTCGACCGGCACGGCGAGAAGCTGACCACGTCGCCGACGCGGGTCATCCACGACCTAATGGCTCTCCCAGACGTCATCGACGCACTGGAATGAAACCTGCGAGGTACTCCGCCGCGCTACGATTGCGGTGACGCCGGGACCGGCTTAGCCGGCCTGGACGGAGGTTCACATGGACATCGCGAAGAAGGTCACGATCCCAGACGTCGTCGCCATGAAGCGCGACGGCAAGCGCATCACGATGATGACCGCTTACGACGCCGCGTTCGCGCGGCTTGTCGAAGCAGCGGGCATCGACATCATCCTCGTCGGCGATTCACTCGGGATGGTCGTGCTCGGGTACCCCAACACCGTGCCGGTCACGATGGACGACATGGTCCGGCACGCCGCCGCCGTATCGCGCGGCGCGTCGCGGCCGCTGCTCATCGGCGACATGCCCTTCGGCTCGTACCAGACGGGTCCGGCCGATGCGCTCCGCAACGCCGCGCGCTTCCTCAAGGAGGCCGGCATGGATGCGGTGAAGCTCGAGGGCGGTCACGAGACGGTCCCGCTCGTGAAGGCGCTCGTCGAGAACGGCATCGGAGTGATGGCCCATGTCGGCCTAACACCGCAGCGCGTCGCGCAGTTCGGCGGATTCAAGACGCAGGCAAAGAGCGCCCGCGCGGCGCGGCAGCTCATCGACGATGCGGTCGCTCTCGAGGACGCCGGCGCGTTCTCGATCGTGCTCGAGTCCATACCGGCGCCGGTCGCCGCGATGGTCACCGAACGGATCGGGGTCCCGACGATCGGCATCGGCGCCGGTATCGACTGCGACGGACAGGTCCTGGTCCTACATGACGTGCTCGGCCTGTACGGCGACTTCAAGCCGAAGTTCGCCAAGCGCTACGGCGAGATCGGGACAGCGGTCGTCGATGCGCTTCGCGCATTCGACAGCGACGTGAGGGAAGGCCGCTTCCCCGACGACGAGCACAGCTTCACGATGAAGGAGAACGAGCTCGCCGCGCTGCGGCAGAACGTCGCGCGGCCGAAGGCGGTCTGACTCACATCGCGAATGCGGGCCCGCTGCGCGTCGCGATCATCGGCATGGGCGCGATCGGCCGCGTGGTGGAGAAAGCGCTCGCTGGTCGTGTCGACCTCGTCCGGATCGATCGTACAAAGGCGCCGCTCGGCGCCGACGAGAAGCCGGTTGACGCCGCGGTCGTCTGCGTCAAGACGCAGGGCACGGTATGGGCGGCGGAGGTCGCAGCGCAGATCGTTGGTCGCGAGGGCGTCGCGATCACGGTCCAGAACGGGCTCGGCAACTACGAGACGATCGTCGCGGCACTCGGCGAGCGGCGCGCTGCGGTCGGTGTCATCTACGTCGGCGCGCGTCTCGACAAGCATGGCGCGTTGCACGCGACCGGTCCAGGCCGTGTCGAGCTCGGACGGCCGATGGGGACCGCGTCAGCTCGCGCGCTCGAGGCGCTGGCAACGGCGCTCGCGGACGGCGGAATGACGGTGAGCGTCGTCGATGACGCATGGGCCTCGGTGTGGCGCAAGGTCGCGACGAACGCCGCCGTGAATCCAACGACCGCACTTCTCGGTTACACGAACGCGGAGCTTCTCGCGGACGTCGCGGGCTCGCGCGTTGCCGATGGGCTCGCGTCGGAGGTCGCGCGCGTCGCAACGGCTGCGGGTGTCGCAATGGGCGACGACGAGGCGCGGCGCTGGTGGCGCGAGATGGCGCAGCTCACCGGCGCGAATCGCTCGTCGATGCTCCAGGACGTGCAATCGGGCCGACCGACGGAGGTCGACGCCATCTGCGGCGCGGTGCACCGCGAGGGCGAGCGGCGCGGCGTCTCGGCGCCTCTCAATCAAGCGATGACGGTGCTCGTGAGTGCACTTGCGCCGAGCCGCGCCTAAGGCTCTCGCGCAACGAGGTCGATCTCGAGCTTCACGTCGTCGACGACCGGCAGGATGAGGCGGTTGGCGGGAACAGCCATCCCGTAGTCACCAAAGTGGAACGCGGTCGCGCCGACGACTTGGACCTCGTTGCCGGAGCGCGTCACCTGAACTGGCCACGTCACCTGACGCTCGACGCCGTGCATCTTCATCGTGCCCTCGAGCGTTGCGGCCCACTCACCTTGAGCCGCGATCGGCATGGGGGACACCGCTCACGCGCGCGAGCGTGAACTCGGCACGCGGGTAGATGGGGGTGTTGAGCGTGTTGAACTTGATCCATTCGTCGCGGAGCGGCTCGTCGCTCGTGAGCGAGTCGAGATCCGCCGCGAACGAGGAGGGTTCGGTCCGCTAGGACGGCGCGCGCCGGAGCGCTCGCGCCGTAGGCCAGGCCGCGACGAGCGCGATCGCCGAAAGGACCAGGAAGATCACGGCGAGCCAGCCGTATGCGGCGGCCATGCCGATCGCCCCGGCGATGCCGCCGAAGATCGGGGCGGCCACGCCGCCGACAGGCTGATTGACCAGGTAATAGGTGCCGAGCACGGTCGATCGTCGCTCGGCGGGCGTGTTGTCGACGATGAGCACCTCGGTCGTCGTGGCGCGGATCGAGAACGAGATTCCGATCAGCAGGAGCGGCAGGAAGACCAGCTCGTTCGGGACGACGGTGAGCGCCCACGCGGCGGGGCCCATGAGCGCGAGCCCGAGCAGGAGCACGATGCGCCGTCCGAAGCGGTCGGACAGCGTCCCGGCCATCGGCGCGCCGATGAGACCCGCAAGCTGCGGCACACCGAACAGTGCCGCGGCGACGCCTGGCGACATCCCGCGCGCGTCGACGAGGTACGTGCTGAGGAACGCCATCGCGGCGGAGATCACGACCTGGAATACGATCGACAGCGAGACGAGCGCTCCGACGCGTCGCGCCACCATCGCGATGTCGCCGCCGGTGGCGAGCCAGCCGTGACGGCCGGTCGAGCGCGTGCCCATCGGCGCGACGCGCCATAGCAGCAGCGCGCATGCGATCGGCGCGATCGCGAACGCGATGTACGGCGTTCGCCACGTGCCCGCGGTCGCCAGGATGCCCGCGACGAGCGGCGCGGCGAAGAACGACAGATGCCCGGCGGTCGTGTGCGTGCCCATCGCCATGCCCCGGCGCGAGGAGAACATCTCGGCGATGAGCGCCGAGGCCGGCGCGTGATACGTGCCGCTCGCGATCCCCATGACCGCGAGGAACGCCAGCAGCTGCCAGTACTCGCTAGACAGGCCGATCGCGATGCTCGACAGGCCGATGAGAACGAGGCCCCAGACGATGACGCGCCGCGCGCCGATCCGGTCGGCGAGGACGCCAAGCGGCGCGTTCGTCATGCCGGACGCGATCGAGTACGCGCTCACCAGGAACCCGGCGCTCGTGTACGACAATCCGAACGCGGCACTGATGAACGGAAGCAGCGCGCTGAGCAGGCTGTTCGTGACGTGATGCGCGAAGTGGGCGACGCTGAACGCGACGAGAAGTGAGCGCCGGGTCAACGGAGGTCCGCCAGGTCGATGCCCAGGAGCACATTGTCGATGAGCCGCGCCTTGCCCACACGCGCGGCGAGCGAGATGACCGCGCTGTCCGCCGGCGCGTGGAGCTCCGTGAGCGTGAACGGATCGGCGGCCGAGACGTACTCGAGCGAGATGCCCGGTCCATCCGTGTACCGGCGCACCGCATCGGTCAGGCGCTCTGGCTCGCGCACGCCCTTCTCCCACAGCTCGCGGGCCGCGAAGAGACCGCGCGAGAGCGCGACCGCGTCTCTCCTCTGCTCAGGTGTGAGATACGCGTTGCGTGACGACATCGCGAGGCCGTCCGGCTCGCGCACGGTGGGACAACCGATGATGTCAGCGCCAAGCCGGAGATCGCGCGCGATGGTCTGCAGCACGCGCAGCTGCTGGAAGTCCTTCTGCCCGAAGAACGCGCTGTCGGGCCGCACGATCGCGAGCAGCTTCGCGACGACCGTCGCGACGCCGACGAAATGACCGGGGCGCGCCGCGCCCTCGAGCGGGGCGGCGATCGGTCCGGGAGTGATGCGCGTCGCGTCGCCGGGTGGATAGATCTCGGCCACGGGCGGGACGAAGGCGGCCGCGCATCCATGGCTCTCGAGCAGTGCGATGTCCTCGGCCTCCTTCCGCGGGTAGGCGGCGAAGTCCTCAGTCGGACCGAACTGCGTCGGATTCACGAAGATCGATGCGATCGAGGCGTCGTTCTCACGCGCGGCGCGCTCCACGAGCGAGATGTGGCCGGCGTGCAGCGCGCCCATCGTTGGCACGAAGCCGACACGACCTGCGCCCGCGCGCCATGCGCGCACGTCGGCGACCGAATGAAGGACCTTCAACGTGCGCGCGAGGAGATGTAGGCCGGCACGGTCGCCATGGGTGGACGCTCGGTCGCGATGATGTCGTGCATCTCCAGATGCAGCTTTCCTCCTTCCTCCGGTGTGATGAGCTTGATGGACGAGTTCGCCTCGTCCCAGAGCCTCTCTCCGTGCGCCTCGCCGACGCGCCGGAGCGCGACCTGAAGGATCTCGAAGCTCATCTTGGAGAGCGCGAGGAGCGTCTGGTTGCGGTGGATGCGCTGCTTCATGTCGACCTGCGCGATCGAGCCGAGGCCCGCTCGGTGCAGCGTGTCGATCAGCAGGCCGGTCTCGACGCCGTAGCCGGTGAAGAAGGGAAGCTGCTCCAGCAGCGCGCGGCGTCCACCTTGTTCGCCGGAAAGCGGCTGCACCATCCCCGAGAGCTCCGGGAAGAAGAGGTTGAGGATCGGGCGCGCGGTGAGCTCGGTGACGCGCCCACCGCCGGTCGCCTGCAGCTCGCCGCCGACACGCAGTGGCCGCTGGTAGAAGGCCTTCACGAACTGCAGATCCGGGCGCATGAGCAGTGGACCGACGATGCCGTACACGAACTTCGGGTGCGCGTTCGAGACGTCCGTGTCGATCCACACGATGATGTCGCCGCGGAGGACGTGGAGGCTCTTCCAGAGCGCCTCGCCCTTGCCGATGTAGCTGCCCGTGCCGGGAAGGACCTGGCTGTGGATGTGGACCGGGACGCCTTCCTCACGCGCGATCTCGCGCGTGCGGTCGTCGGAATCCGAATCGATGACGACGATCTCGTCGACCAGCGGGAAGCGCTCCATCAAGCGCGTGCGGATCGCGCGGATGACGCGGCGCACCGTGGCCTCTTCGTTGAGCGTGGGCAGGCCGACCGAAATGGTCAGCCCCTGACGCTCTTTCGCCTCGACCAGACGGCGCAGGTCCGCGAACTCGGTGGAGCTGAAGGTGTTCTGGACGAACCACTTGTCGACGATCTCGCCGATGACACGGCTGCGGTCGGCCCGGTCCGCGGGCAGCGTCGGCAGCGGAAGCGTGAGCTCAGGGCTGACCGGCGTCGCCGTGCGCACGACGATGGCAGCACGGGCGTTCGCGACGATGGACTGACCGACCGGACCAAGTGGATCCTCCTGATCCGTGCGTCCCGTCGCACCGAATGCGATCGCATCGTGTTCGGCCAGCTCCTCGTTGATCACGTCGGCAGGATCGCCGGTGCGCGTGATCAGCCGATCGACGCGGTCGTCGAGCGTGCGTTCGCCGAGCAGCTGGTAGAGCGTGGGGGTGCGGCGGCCCGGAGTCCGCACGTGGAGCAGGGTCACACTGCCGCCGCGCGCGCGGGCCCAGCCGATCGCGACCTTCGCTGCGAGGTCCGCGTAGCGGCCGCCGCGCACCGGGACGAGCATGCGCCGCGCGCGCGACAGCGGACCCTTCACCACGGCGATGTCGCACGGCGGATTGCGGAGGACGTCCTCGATCGTCGTCCCGAGGAGATCCCAGCCGGGACGCCGCCACGACAGCAGAAGCAGGTCGGGGCGTTCGTTCGCAACGGTCTCCTGTATCGCCTGCCATCCCAGTCGCGCGACGGTCACCAGTGTTCGTGCTCGTGCGTTCGCCGGCACGAGCTGGTCCAGCGTGCGCCGCAGCCGGCGCGCTTCGGGCTGGACCGAGGCGAGCGCGTCGCCCTCGGGCACCTCGATCGCCGACACGAGGACGAGCTCGTCTCCGGCGGCGAGGGCGACGGCCAGATCGACGACGGCGCGGTCGCGCTCCGGGTCGACGATCGCGACGAGACACTTCATACGGCGCCCCCGAGGATGACGGGTAGCACGCGCTCGCGCAGAACGCGCGGCCAGGCGTGCTCGCGCGCGCGGACGCGCATCCGCATCACCGGCGTGTCGAGCGCGCGCTCGATCGCGTCCGCGATGACCTCGCCGCTCGCGTCCGGCGGGACGTAGATCGGGTCGTCGCCGCCCGTTTCCCGCAGGGCGGGGATGTCGCTGCACACGATCGGCATGCGGTGCAAGCCGGCCTCCAGCATCGGGATCCCGAAGCCTTCGCTCTCGCTCGGGAAGACGAGCACGTCAGCGAGCGCGAAGAGGTCCACGACCGTGCCGTATTTGACGCGCAGGCCGAGCGCGGCGAGGAGGTGAACACCCTCCACCTTCTTCGCGCGCGCCGACAGCTCGGCGAGGTACGCCTTGTTCGTGGCGTCGTGCGGCCCAACGGTCCCGGTCACGACGAGCACCGCGTTACGACCGCGACGGCGAAGGACCGCGGTGGCGTCGATCGCCGCCTCGATGCGCTTGCGCCGCGTGAGCCGGACCGGGAGGAGGAGCAGCGGGTCCGCGTCGAAGAGCCCAAGGCGCTGCGCGAGATGCAGCCCCGTCGGCGCGAGACCGAGCACTTCGCCGACGTCGACGCCGTTGGTCACGACCTCGATCTCGTCGCGCGAAAGCCGGGTGAGCTGCGACAGCTGCTGCGCCCTTTCCCGCGACACCGTGACGTAGCGAACGCCCGGCACCGCGCGAGTCACGATGTCCCACGGCGGGCCGTCGCGTCGCAGGGCGGCGTAGCGCTGATCGTAGTACGAGATGTCGTGCGTCCAGGCGATGAAACGGCCGGGATGCTCTTGCGCGAGTGTTGCAAGGACCTCCGTGAGCGCGAGGTTGAGCGGCATCGTCATGATGTTGTGCACGACGACGCGGTCCGCACGCTCCACGTGTGGACGGATCTTGGCCTCCAGGCGCGCGACGAGCTTTTCATGATCCCTCGTGACGACGCCTTTCGAAAGCGCCGCGAGGTCGCGCTCGACCGCCGGATGTCGCGAGTCGGCCTCCGCGACGCGGACCACGCGCACGCCGGGCGGCTTCGCTCCGCCACGGCCGGCCAGGACCGCCACCTCTTTACCCGCTGCGAGGAGCGCGGCGATGTGCGCGCCCATGACCTGCTCGACGCCGCCGAGGATCTGTGGCGTCGTGTAGTGGACGAACAGGATGCGGCGCACGCCGCGGGTCACGCGGGAGCGGCCATCCTCGTCTGCGAGAGGCGGCCCTGGCCGCCGGCGACGTGGTCGCCCTTCGCGCCGCGACGTACGCGGAACGTCACGCGCTCGCCGAAGATCTGCATGTCGCGGACGTCGATGAGCTCCAACCACGGCGGCAGCGCCGGATCGATGAGCAGCTGCTGCGTCGCTAGGTCAGGCGTCAGCCCGAGGAGGGTGCGCATGCAGAGGAAGACCATGCCTGCCGACCACGCCTGCGGGATGCACGAGACGAGGTAGTCCGCCGGGCGCGACGCGAAGCGGAGGTCGCGCTGGAAGCCACAGAAGAGCTCGGGCAACCGCGCATCCGGGAAGCGTCGACCGGCCTCGATGAGCGCGCTCGTGATCTCCGCCGCTTCCTCGCGGAAGCCGTACCGCGCGAAGCCCTGCGCGATGAGCGAGTTGTCGTGCGGCCAGACGGAGCCGTTGTGATAGCTCATCGGGTTGTACGTCGGATACGTGCTCGCGAGCGTGCGGATGCCCCAGCCGGTGTACATGTCCGGCGTCATGAGCCGGCGCACGACCGCCGCAGCGTGATCCGGACTCGCGATGCCGCCCCACAGCGCGTGTCCCGCGTTGCTCGTCACGGCGCGCACCTGCTCCTTGTCGCCGTCGAGCGCCTGCGCGTAGCACCCCTGGTCCGGCATCCAGAAGTCGCGTTCGAAGCGCTCGCGCAGCTCGCGCGCCTCGCCGCGGAGTCGGTCCGCGCGCGCCGCGTCGCCGTCGAGCGCGTAAAGGTCGGCGAGCCCCATCTTCGCGGCGTACAGATACGCCTGGACCTCGACGAGCGCGGCGGGGAGCTTCGACCACGTCCCGTCGGGTTCGGAGAGGGACTGGGGCGAATCCTTCCAGCCCTGACTGTGCAGTCGATCCGCGTTGCGGCGCTCCGCGCGCGACCCGTATTCGACGTACCCATCGCGATCGGCATCGCCGTACGTGTCGCACCACGTGAGCGCGCGCTCCGCCGCGGGCAGCAGCTCGCGCCAGAGCTCGCGGTCCGCCGTCCACTTCACGGTCTCGGCGACGAGGAGCGCGAAGAGCGGCGTCGCGTCGACGGATCCGTAGTACGGACGATGTGGGATCTCTCCGAGTCGCGCGAGCTCGCCGCGGCGCAGCTCGTGGAAGATCTTTCCCGGCTCTTCCTCCGAGAAGTCGTCGACCTTCTGGCCCTGGTACTTCGCGAGGAGCCGGAGCGTGCCGCGCGCGACGTCGGGATTCCAGCCGAGCGTCTGGTACGCGCAGATGAGTCCGTCGCGCCCGAACGGTACCGCGTACCAGGGGATGCCCGCGGTCGGGTACGGGCCGCTGTCGTGGAACTCCATGAGCGCGCGCAGATCGAGAGCGCTGCGCGTGATGAGGCCCTCGTCGAGCGTCTCGGAGCTCGTCGTGTAGCGAGCACAGCCGCGAAGGAAGCGGCGATAACGGGCGTTGAGCGCGTCGATGGCGTCGTCGAAGCGATCCGGCGAGGGCGCGGCGCCCGCGCCGTCCTCGCGCGGGATCACGATGAGCTCGATCGTGAGCACGCCCTGTGGCGGCAGATCGCGCTCGATGTGGAAGACGTTGCCCTCGATGCGATCGGGCGCCGGGCGCATCGTGATGTCCGTCGTGCGTCGCACCGCGTCGCGGCCGACGCGCTCGAAGACGATGCCGCCCTCGCGGGTGCCCCGCTTGATCTCGTGCGGTGTCGCGGCGACCTCGCGGTACCCACGCACTGCGAACATGTCGCGGAACGATGCCTCGAACTCGAGCTCGAGCGCGACGTGCACCGGTTGGGGGTTCGCGTTGAGCACCCCGATGCGCTCGCGCATGCCGTCCGCGAGGAAACGCGTTCGCCGGATGGAGAGCGCTCCAGCCGTGTGGCGCGCGGTGCCGATCGTCGCTCCCTCCGCGCGCATGAGCTGGAACGTCGCGACGTAGTTCTGCTCCGTGTTCGCCGAGAGCAGGATCGGCGGTGACCCGTTCACGCGCAGCGCGTATCCCGAGAGGAACTGGGTGTCGTGGTAGTAGAGCCCGAACGGACTCGCGCTCCCGAGCGTCAGCGAGCCATCGTTCTCCGTGATGAGGACGAGGGCGTCCTCTTTGAGCGAAACGCTCACGCGGTGGACGTGCTCCTGGCTTTCGCCTGGCTGCGTCTCTCCATGAATCGGAGCTTCTCCTCCTCCATCGAGCGCGCCCCGTCTTCGATGACGGCCTCGGATTGCGCCGTGGTCATATCGGCCACGTCCTCGATGAATGTTGCTGTGCGCAGCTGATAAAGAGGCAGCAACGCTTTCGCGAGGCGCTCGCTGTCTTGCGGACGCACCAGCGCGGCGTCAAGAAAGCGGAACACGACGCCGGCCCACGTTTCTACATCGAGCCGTTGATGCGGAAGGTTGTCGCCGAGGATCTCGCGCCAGACGGCCATCTGCTCCTTCGCTCCGGCCTCGTACTTCTCGCGTAGACGAGCGGCGACCGCCGGCACCGCCTCGGGTTCGACCGGGATCACCTCGCCGATGAGCGGAACGTCCTTCGAGCCCTGCACCTTTGACCACATCGCTTCGTTCTCGGCGGCCATGCGGAAGAGCGTCCCGACGACCTGCGTGAACATCGGGCCGAGGTCGGCCGCCGGGTCCTTCGGGTCGTGCACCTTCGCGCCGAGGAACGCCTGTGCGACGCGCGCGCCGCGCGCGATCGCGGTCGTGGTCATGAAGATGTCGATCCCAAAACGCGCAACGTCCGTGTCCCATACGGGCCGGTCCAGATACGCGCGCGCGAGGTCGGCGCGGAACCCGAACTCGCCGCCGATCGGCTGGCGCACGCGGAGTCCGTACAGCGCGCGAGTGAGTGGATAGGCGACCGAGTTCGTGATCGTTCCGTCGTGCTTGTGCCGTGCGTAGAGCGGAGTCATGTAGTCGGCGTCGCCGCTCGTGATGGGGGTCAGGAGCCGCCCGATCCACTCGGGAGTGATGCTGCGCAGGTCGCTGTCGACGACAGCGCACGCCCGTGCGCCGAGCATGCCGACCGCGGTGAAGATCGCGCGGAACGCGGAGCCCTTGCCCGGCGGTCCGATGTAACTGCCCACCGCCACGGGCACGCCGGCCGCCCCGTCCACGACGCGATCGGGCGTGCCGTCCTGCGAGCCGCCGTCCGCGTTCACGATCGCGACGCGCGCGCCGCGGAAATGCTCGCGCAGTCCCTTCGCCGCGGTCGACGCGACGAATCCGATCGTCGCCGCATTGCGGAAGCTCGGGATCCCCACGACGACATCGGCCGAGCCGATCTTCGTGATCCCGCCCTTGAGCTGTTCGTCGAGTGTCAGCTGATCGTCAGGCATGCGTCCCTCCATGTGAGTTCACGCACCCTTCCTGTCCTCGGGCCATCATACCGGCGTGCTCGAAGCGCTCGACGCGATCGTTCTGCCCTTTCTCGAATCGCTCTACGAGCGGTTCGGCTACGTCGGTGTCGTCATCGCGATGACCATCGAGAGCTGTGCGATCCCCGTGCCATCTGAGCTGATCCTTCCGTTCGCCGGTTGGAGCGTGTCGCGCGGACTCGTCGAGCCACTCACGTCGTCGCCGTGGAGCTACTGGGGCGCCGTGCTCGCTGGGGTGCTTGGCAATACGCTCGGGTCGCTCGCCAGCTACGCGATCGGAGCATATGGTGGCCGCCCCCTGGTCGAGAGATACGGCAGATACGTGCTCATCAGCGCTCACGATCTCGAGCTCGCGGAGCGCTGGTTCGCGCGCTTCGGCGAGGCGACGGTGTTCTTCTCGCGCATGCTGCCGATCGTGCGCACCTTCATCTCGGTGCCCGCGGGTATCGCGCGCATGCCGCTGTGGCGCTTCACGTTGTTCTCGATCCTCGGCGCCATCCCCTGGGTGATGCTGCTGGTCTGGGGCGGGATGCAGCTCGGTGATCACTGGCTCGAGCTGAAGCAGTCGCTCAAAGGACTGGACTATCTCGTCGCTGCCCTCATCGCCCTGGGCGTTGGCTTCTTCGTGTGGCGGCACGTGCGCCGCTGATGGAAGGGGTCTTCGCGTTCGACCGCCAGCTCTACGGCGCGATCGTCACCGCCGTCTCCAACAACCTGCTGCTCGCCTTTCTCGCGATCATCGTCGCCTACCTCAACTGGAACGGACTGGTGTGGTGGATCGCCGGGCTCTTCGTCGCTCGCTCGCGAGACTGGGGGCGTCGCGGGCTGTGGGGAATGCTCACGGTCTATCTCGGACTCTGCGATGGCTGGCTCACGGCCGAGCTGCTGAAGCTCGTCTTCCAGCGCCCGCGTCCGTTCACGGTGGTCCTGGATCTTCCGCGCCCGCTGATCGACGAACCGACGAGCTTCTCGTTCCCCTCGGGCGACGCGACATTCGCGTTCGGCGCAGCGGTGGCGCTCGGTCAGGTCGCTCCCGCGTGGCGACTTCCGGCGCTCTTGTTCGCGTTCGCCGTTGCCTTCGAGCGCGTTGCGGTCGGCGTGCACTACCCCATCGACGTCACCGCCGGTGCGATCCTTGGCACGGTCTCCGGTCTCACCGCGCCGCTCGTGGTCGGTCTCTTGCGGAGACGCGTGCGCTGGCGTGCCTTCGTCGTTCCGCACACGCACTGGGATCGCGAGTGGTACGAGCGCTTCGAGGGCTATCGCGCGCGGCTCGTGCCGATGGTGTCGAAGCTCCTCGATCTCCTCGAGCGCGACGATGCGTTCCGTTCGTTCACGTTCGACGGGCACACCATCTGGGCCGAGGACTACCTCGAGAAGCGACCGGCCGATCGCTCGCGCATCGAGGCGCTGGTGCGCTCGGACCGTCTCCTCATCGGACCGTGGTACGTGCTCGCCGACAACCTGCTCGTCTCGGGCGAGTCGCTGCTCCGCAACTTCCAGGAAGGACTGCGGGTCTCTGGTTCGTTCGGTCGCGCGATGCGCGTCGGCTACGTCGCGGATCCCTTCGGCCATCCCGCGCAGACGCCGCAGATCCTTCGCGGCTTCGGATACAGCTCGTACGTCTTCTCGCGTGGCGTCGGCGACGAGGGCGAACGGGTCGGCGCGGAGTTCCGCTGGCAGGCGCCGTCGGGAGACCGCGTTCTCGCGACGCACCTCGTCGACCACTACTCAGGCGGGCTACAGCTGGTGGGGGAGCTCAGCGAGACGCCGGAGCAGCTTCGCGCGAGGATCCGCCGCCGGTTGGGCCGGATGCTCGACGTCACGACGGCGTACGCGAACGGCAAGACGCTGCTGTTCATGGTCGGCGACGATCACGTCGACGCGTACCCGCGCCTGCCCGAAGCGGTCGCCGCGCTTCACGAGGCCGCGAGGAACATCGATGCGCGCATCGGGAACCTCGAGGAGTACGAGGCCGAGATGGCCGAGCCGCGCGGCGAGGTCGTCGGCGAGATGGTGCGCGGCAAGTACCGCCCGATCCTCCGCGGCGTGAATTCCGCGCGTGTCTGGATCAAGCAGGAGAACGCCCGGTGCGAGCGGCTGCTCCTGGAGCGCTGCGAGCCGCTCGACGCGCTCGCGGGCGGGATCGCGCGCGACGAGGTGCGCTCGCTGTGGCGCACGCTCCTCCAGAACCACCCGCACGACTCCATCTGCGGCTGTTCGATCGACGCCGTGCACGACGTCGACATGGCGCCGCGTTTCGCGCGCGTCCGGACGGAGGGCGAGGCGCTCGCGGCCCGACTCGAGCGGCGGCTTGCCGGGCGCGGGAACGTGCCGGTCGTGTGGAGCGCGGTGCCCTGGGAGCGCGCCGCTGTCGTCACGCTCGACGGACGACCCACGCGCGTGCACTGCGCCGCGCTCGGTACGGCGCCGGCGCAGCGCGCGGAAGGCCCAGGGGTTGCGTCCTCGGACAAGGGAGTCATCGAGAACGAGGCCCTGCGCGTCGAGGTCGCGCTCGACGGCTCGTTCGTGGTGACCGACCGCGCGAGCGGCGAGCGTTCCGGCCCGCACGGCGCGCTGCTCGACGAGGGCGACCGTGGCGACGAATACACCTATTCGTATGCGGGCCCGACGCTCGGGTCGCGCGATCTCGCTGGGACGCGGCGCGCTTCGGTCGCCGGCGATCGCGCCACCGTGACGGTCGAGTTCGAGCTGCGGCTTCCCGCAGGTCTACGGGAAGACCGCCTGGCTCGCACGCCGGAGCTTGTACCGTGCCCGGTCCGCAGCGAGATATCGCTCGACGCCGGTGCGCGACGCGTGGATGTGCGCATCGTGGTCGATAACCAGGCACGCGATCACCGGCTGCGCGTGCTGTGTGAGACCGGCACGCGGTCGCTGACGCACGTCGCGGGCGCGGCCTTCGCCTGGCTGGAGCGCGAGACGCGCGTTGCCCCGCGCCCGGGCTGGATCGAGCAGCCGACCGCTGAGCGCGCACTCCACGACCTCGTGGCAGTCCAGGGAGCGACGCGCGGTGTCGCCATCGGCGTCGACGGCCTTCGCGAGTACGCCGTTCTTCACGACGGGCGGACGATCGCGATCACGCTCCTCAGGGCGGTGGGGTTCCTGTCGCGCGGCGATCTCCCCGAACGCAAGGGACACGCCGGACCCGCGCTGGTGACACCGAGCGCGCAGTGCATCGGCGAGCGTGCGTACCGCTACTGCGTCGTGCCGCTCGGAGGCGACATGACGCTGCCGCGCGCCGCGCGAGAGATCCGCGAGTGGCTCTCACCCCCGTGGAGCGGCCAGGGCGACGCGGCATGGCGCTCCTTCTATTCGGTCGAGGGCGATCCGGCGGTCCAGCCGTCCGCGCTGCGCGCGGGCCCGGACGGCGCGATCGTTGCGCGTGTCTTCAATCCGTCGCGCGACCCGTCGTCCGTGACGCTCCGCTTCGCGCGGCCTGCGCTGGATGCCCGTGCCGTCGATCTGCGCGAAGGCGATCTCGCCCTGGGCAACACGGGACTCGACATCGTCCGCACCGCGGCACCGCCGGATGTCGCCGACGGCACGGTCGCCGTCAGGCTCGCGCCGTACGAGATCGGTACGTACCTCGTCCGCCTCGCCTGAACGCGGTACCTCTTTTGTGTCATGCCTCGTCGCACGAACGTGTGACGGGCGAGGGACAGACACGAGGCATCTCGCGGTCTAACGTCGCGGCATGCGCCGGACCCTCTTGCTCGCACTCGTACTGCTCGCCATCGTCGTTGCGCCCGCAGCCGCCGATGATGACCGCACGCATTTCCGTCGGACGACGCCGCGCGCGACGCTCGAAGAGCAAGCTGGCATCTTCGCGCTCGGCGTTCCGAGTGGACGCGCCTGGGGCATCGAGAGCGAGCTCCGTCCGTTGCCGCCTGAGGGTGCCCTCGCTGTGCGCCTGGCCGTCTCGGATAGCGAGGTGCGTGAGGCCTTCGTCCGCATCGCTTACTACGCGAGCGCGACGGGGCGTCCCCGGCAGATCGCCATAGCCGACAGCGAGGCCGTAGCGGCCGGCGAGGGACGCGTCCTGTTCGTGCGGCTGGATCCGCCGCCCGGCGCGGTGGCCTACCGGATCCGCGTCCTGGCGCGCGTCCGGCCGGACGCCGACCGCTCGCGCGACGACGCCGTCCAGGCGCGTGTGACGCTCATCGACCGGGCGGCAACGCGGTTCGGCTCGTTGTTCTCGCGCCTGCTGCCCGACGCGCCTTGACATTAGACTGACCGCGGGATGGCGACGGTCACCTACGACCACGTGACGAAGAGCTTCGGTGACTTCACCGCGGTCAAGGATCTGAATCTGCAGGTCCGGGACGAGGAGTTCCTCGTTCTCGTGGGCCCGTCGGGCTGCGGCAAGACGACCGCGCTCCGGATGCTCGCCGGGTTGGAAGAGCAGAGCACCGGGGATATCTTCATCGGCGAGCGCCGCGTGAACGATGTCGCCCCGAAGGACCGCGACATCGCCATGGTCTTCCAGAACTACGCGCTCTATCCGCACATGAGCGTGTACGACAACATCGCGTTCGGCCTCAAGCTCCGGAACGTCGCGCGCCCCGAGATCGAGCGGCGTGTGAACGAGGTCGCGGAGATGCTCTCGATCGGTCAACTGCTGAAGCGCAAGCCGAAGGAGCTCTCCGGCGGTCAGCGACAACGGGTCGCTGTTGGTCGCGCGATCGCACGCGAGCCCGCGGTCTTCCTGATGGACGAGCCGCTTTCGAACCTCGATGCGAAGCTGCGTATCCAGACACGCGCGATGTTGCAGAAGCTCCATCAGCGTTTGCTGCGCACGACGATCTACGTCACGCACGATCAGGTCGAGGCGATGACGATGGGCGACCGCATCGCGGTGATGAACGCGGGAGTTCTCCAGCAGCTCGATACACCCGAGAACCTGCACGAGCGTCCGACGAATCTGTTCGTGGCGGGCTTCATCGGATCCCCGTCGATGAACTTCTTCCCAGCGAAGATCGTTGGATCCGGAGGCGGCGCGGTGGCGGACGCGGGGTTCTTCCGCGCGCCGGTGAAGGGTCAGGCCGCCGAGGCGACCGGACGCGACGTGATCCTGGGTATCCGGCCCGAGGACATCGACGATCTGGCGAGCGCGCAGCAGAACGGCCACCTGCCCGTTGAGACAAAGGTGGAAGTCGTTGAGTTCCTTGGCAACGAGCTGCAGCTTCAGCTCTCGGCGGATGGCCAGACGTTCGTCGCGCGCGTCTCGACCAATACGCAGACCCGCCCGGGCTCGACGCTGCGCGTGGGCTTCAATCTCAAGAAGCTTCACGTCTTCGATAAGGCGACGGAGGCCGCTCTGCGGTGACGCTGCGCGGAAGCGTCCAAGACTTCCCGCTCCGATCGGTCCTCGAGATGCTCGCTCAAACGAAGAAGACCGGAGAGCTGCAGCTACGCGCAGGGGACCAGGTGGGTGCGCTTGGCATCGCCGATGGCCGTGTGGTCACCGCTGTGCTCGGCGAAGAGGAGCCACTGCTCGCGCTGGGCGCGATCTTCGCGCTCGAGGGAGCGGAGTTCGAGTTCACGCCATGGGATGACGCGCCGCCCGCGAATCTCGAGGGAAAGCTCGATGAGCTCTTGCGCAAGGCCGACGAAGCGAAGAAGCAGCGCGAAGAAGCGCGACGGAAGGCCGAGGAAGAGCGACAGGCCGCGATCAAGAAGGCCGAGGAAGAAGCCGAAGCCGCGCGCAGGAAGGCGGAGGAGGAACGCGAGGCCGAGCGCAAACGGATGGAAGAGATCCGAGCGCTCATCCCGAGCGACGACCTACCCTTCCGACTGTCCGAGCGCGCTGTCGACCAGGGCGCGGTGACCCTCACGTCGGAGCGCTGGCGTGTCGTGCTCGCGGTGAACGGCGAGCGCGACGTGAACGCGATCGCCGCGATGCTTCATTTCGATCATGACGCCGCGCTCACGTCGCTCGCGGCTCTGGTCCGCGACGGCGTGATCGAGCCGGTGGCGAGGCCGGCCGCAGCGCCCGCACCGGAGGCGACTGCATACCAGGCACCGGCGCCCCAGACACCCGCCTACGAACCTCCGGCGTACGAGCCCCCCTCCCATCAGGCGCCAACGTTCGAATCGCCGGCGCCCACGTTCGAGCCGCCCGCCCGCACGTTCGAGCCCGCTGCGGACACGTTCGCGCCGTCGCCCGAGGCCGCGCCGGCCGAGGTCCCCGCGCCGACGCAGGACTGGATCACGCCGGATCAGGCCGTGCCGGACGGGCCCTGGACGGCGACGCCGGCGGAGCCGGCGCCGATCTCCGAGGTCGCGCCGCAGTGGCCCGCGCCTGAGAGTCCAGCGCCGCCTCAGGACTGGATCACGCCGGACGCGGCGGCGCCCTCGTCCATGGACGATCGCCTCAGCGCCCTTTCCGGGATCTTCGGCCCGGCTCCGACCGAGCCTGACGCACCCGCGCCCGTCGAACCGCCGGTGAGCTCGTGGGCACCGCCAGCGACCGATCAGTGGGGCACTCCGGCGCACCCGGTCCCCGGGGCCGAACGCTGGACAAAGTCTGCGGCGCCGGATCCCGCGTCGCCCGCGACGTCCGACGACCCGTGGGGCACACCACCCTCCTCGTCGCCGGCGGCGCCGTCCTCGTGGTCGCCACCACCGTCCGCACCCGCGCCGGACACGGATACCTGGGTCGCGCCCACACCGCCGGCGAAGAGCACGTGGTCCGCCCCTGCGGCTCCCGCCGCTCAGGACGCGAGCTCCGCCGATCCCTGGGGAGCTCCACCCGGCGCCGCATCGCGCATCCCTCCGCTCCGGCCCGCCGGAACACCCGTTCCGCCGGTCGAGGAGTGGAGCGCACCGCCGGCGGCACCTCCCGAGAAAAAGAAGCGCGGGCTCTTCGGCTTCGGTCGCGACAAACCGGCGCCGCCGCCCGTCGCGGGCATGCCGCTACCGACCGCGGGCGTCATGGGCAGTCGCGCCGGCATGGTGGCCGCGCTCGCAAACGCGCTCATCGCCGAATACAACAACGGCCAGTACGGCAAGAGCCGTATCGAAGAGCGCATCGCCAACCTGCTGATGCGCGTCGATGAGCAGGCCGATCCGATCGATCGGCCGCTCCCGATCGTCGACGATCGCATCGACGTCGAGGCGCTCGAGCGCGAGCAGATCGCTGATTCGCAGGCGCTGCCGTACCTCGCGCTTCTCGTGACGACCATCTTCGCCGACGCCGAGAAGACGTTCGGCAAGGACAAGGCGAAGAAGGGCTATAAGGCCGCGACGAAGAGCGTCATGCTCGGCGATGCCAGCGTGCTGTCGTCGCCGGAGCTCGCGGGCAAGCTCCCCAGGGTCTGAGCGACAACCACTTCCTCGGCGTCGACCTCGGCGGTACGCAGATCCGCTCGGTCATCGCGACGCTTGACGGCGACCGCCACGAGATCGTCGCGCGTGATGAGCGTCGCACGCCACGAGACGGCGCCGAGTCGATCGTTCGCGCGATCGCGGACTCCGCTCGCGCGAGCGCCCGCGAGGCCGGCTTACCGCTCCACGAGCTCGTCGCTGTCGGTTGCGCCGCGCCGGGTCCCCTCGACCACCGCACCGGTCTGGTGCATCAGGCGCCGAACCTGGTCGGATTCATCGAGTTCCCGCTCGCCGCCCGTCTGTCCGATGCGCTCGATGGGCTCACCGTCTTCGTCGACCGCGACACCGCGATGGCCGCGATCGCCGAGGGTCGGGTCGGCGCCGCGCGCGGCGCGCGCGACTTCATCTACGTGACCGTGTCCACCGGGCTCGGCGGAACGATCGTGAGCGGCGGTCGCATGCTGCGTGGCGCGACGAACACCGCCGGTGAGATCGGGCATTGGCCGGTCGCGTTCCAGCTCGATCCATCGCGTGACGCGGCCGCGGATCTGCCGCGCTGTGGCTGCGGCTCGTTCGGCTGCGCCGAGTCGTTCGCGGCGGGCCGCAACATCGCCGATGCCTACGGGGTCACAGACGCGGCCGAGGTCTTCGCCGCCGCCGCACGTGGCGAGCCCCGCGCGACCACGATCGTCGTGCGAGCGGAACGTGCGCTCGCGAACCTCGCGGTCGGCCTGGTGAACGTGCTGAATCCCGCTCTCATCGTCGTCGGCGGATCCATCGCGGACAAACAACCAGCTCATGTGCTGGAGCCGATGCGTCGCGCGATCGCGGAGCGCGCGTTCCGCGCGCCGGCCGGCGCGGTGCGGGTGGTGCCGGCGGAGCTCGGCGCCGATGTCGGCATGCTGGGTGCGGTCTTCGCTGCCAGACAGCGTCTGTCGGGGCAGGGGGAGTGGTTCCTTTAGTCTCACCATCACAAGGGGGTCAGCCATGGGTGTGCGCATCGGCATCAACGGTTTCGGACGCATCGGCCGGCAGTTCCTCAAGGCGGTCCTGGAGCGGCACCCTGAGCTCGAGGTCGTCGCCGTGAACGATCTCACGGACCCGCAGATGAACGCCTACCTGTTCAAGCACGACACCAACTACGGCGACTTCAAGGGCGAGGTCTCCGCCAGCGCGGACTCGCTCGTGATCGATGGCCACAGCATCAAGGTGCTGCAGGAGAAGGATCCCGCCAAGCTCCCCTGGAAGGCGCTCGACGTGGACATCGTCATCGAATCGACCGGCTTCTTCACCGATGGGACGAAGGCGAAAGCCCACCTGGACGCCGGTGCGAAGAAGGTCATCATCTCCGCGCCCGCGAAGAACGAGGACGTCACCGTGGTCCTCGGCGTGAACGAGGAGCGCTACGACCCAGCCAAGCACAACATCATCAGCAACGCGTCGTGCACCACGAACGGCCTCGCGCCGGTCGCGAAAGTGCTCAACGACGAGTTCGGCATCAAGAAGGGCTTCCTCACGACGGTCCATTCGTACACGAACTCGCAGCGCACGCTCGACACCGCCGCGAAAGAGCCGCGCGACGCGCGCGCGGCCGCGGAGAACATCGTCCCGTCGGAGACCGGCGCCGCGAAAGCGGTGGCGCTCGTGATCCCGGAGCTGAAAGGGAAATTCGTCGGTATGGCGTTCCGCGTGCCGACGTCGACCGTGTCCGTCGTCGACTTCGTCGCGACGCTCGGGCGGGAGGTCACGAAGGACGAGGTGAACGCGGCCTTCAAGCGCGCAAGCGAAGGCGACCTCAAGGGGATCATGGGTTACACGGAGGAGCCGCTCGTCTCGAGCGACCTGAAGGGCGATGACCGTTCCACGATCGTCAGCGCGATCGACACGATCGTCCTCGGCGATACCGTGAAGGTCATCTCCTGGTACGACAACGAATGGGGTTACGCCTGTCGGCTCGCTGACATCGCCGCGTTCGTCGCGTCGAAGCTCCGCGTTCCCGCCGCGGCGTAGCTTCGCGTGACGGGCTTCGCGAAGCGGACCATCCGGGACGCCGATCCGTCCGGGAAGAAGGTCCTCGTTCGCGTCGATTTCAACGTGCCGCTCGCCGACGGTGCGGTCGCCGACGACACGCGCGTACGCGCGGCATTGCCCACGATCAATTACCTACTCGAGCACGGCGCCGCGATCGCGCTGTGCTCGCATCTTGGACGGCCGAAAGGTCCCGATCGGAAGCTGAGCCTCAAACCCGTGGCGCGCCGGCTCGGCGAGCTCCTCGGACGGGACGTGCGTCTGCTGCCGGAGTCGGTCGGGTCCGCGGTGCGTGAAGCGGTCGCTCGGCTGCGCCCGGGTGACGTCGTACTGCTCGAGAACGTCCGCTTCCATCCTGAGGAGGAGAAGAACGATCCGGCGTTCGCGAAGGAGCTCGCGAGCGGCTATGACCTGTACGTGAATGACGCCTTCGGCGCCGCGCATCGCGCGCACGCCTCGACGGAGGGCGTGGCGAGGATCCTTCCCGCGTACGCGGGGCTGTTGCTCGAGAAGGAGCTCCTCGTCCTCGGAGGTCTCGTAAGCGCACCGGACCGGCCTTTCCTCGCGATCATCGGCGGCGCGAAGGTGAGCACCAAGATCGACGTGCTCCGCGCGCTCCTCGCGCGCGTCGATGCGCTCGCGATCGGCGGCGGCATGGCGAACACCTTCCTCCTTGCCACGGGGCACAAGATCGGACGGTCGCTCGCGGAGCCCGATCGTGCGAGCGAGGCGAGGGCGATCCTCGACGACGCGAAGGCGCAGGGCAAACGCGTGCTGCTGCCCGCCGACGTGCTCTGCGCGCCGTCCGTCGACGAGGCCGGCGCGCGCGCGGCGACGTTGAAGGGGATCGACGATGTGTCCGACGATCTCGCCATCGTCGACATCGGCCCGCGCACCATCGAGCGATACGCGGAGGAGATCCGGCGCGCGAAGACGATCTTCTGGAACGGCCCGGTCGGCGTCTTCGAGATCCCGGCGTTCGCGACCGGAACGAAGCGCGTCGCGGAGCTGCTCGCCGCGAGCAAAGCCGCGACCGTCGTGGGTGGTGGTGAGTCCGTGCAGGCGGTCGAGGAGCTTGGCCTCGCGGACAAGATGACCCATGTGTCCACCGGCGGCGGTGCATCGCTCGAGCTCATCGAGGGAAAGACGCTGCCCGGAGTCGCTGCGATCCCAGACCGTACGGAGACCCACGCCGCATGAGCGAGACGACGATCGAGATGATCCGCGGGCGCGAGGTCTTGGACTCGCGCGGTGACCCGACCGTCGCGGTGGACGTCATGCTCAGCGACGGCTCGCGTGGCACCGCGATGGTCCCGAGCGGAGCGTCCACCGGAGCGCACGAGGCGGTCGAGCTACGCGATGGCGACAAGGCCCGCTACCGCGGGAAAGGTGTTCTGAGGGCGGTGAGCAACGTCGACGACGTGATCGCGCCGGAGCTCATCGGTGAAGATGCGGCCGACCAGACCGAGATCGACAAGCTGCTCCTGGAGCTCGACGGCACGCCGAACAAGTCGAAGCTCGGGGCGAACGCGATCCTCGGCGTGTCGCTCGCATGCGCTCGCGCCGCGGCGACTGCCGTGGGCCTGCCGCTGTACCGCTACCTCGGTGGACCGATCGCGCGCACGCTGCCGGTCCCGCTCATGAACATCCTCAACGGCGGCAAGCACGCGACGGACTCCGCCGACATGCAGGAGTACATGGTCGTGCCGGTCGGCGCAGCGTCGTTCCGCGAGGCGGTGCGCGCCGGCGCCGAGGTGTTCCACGCGCTGAAGGCGATCCTGCACGACCGCGGTATGGGCACCGGCGTCGGCGACGAGGGCGGTTTCGCGCCGGCCGGGCTCAAGGACAACGAGGAGCCGATCCGTCTCATCCTCCAGGCCGTCGAGAAGGCCGGCTATCGCCCGGGCGAGGATGTCGCGATCGCGCTCGATCCTGCGGCCACCGAGCTGTATGCGAACGGCAAATACACGCTCGCGCGCGAAAACGCGACGCTCGACGCAGCCGCGATGACCGCGCGCTACGCGGAGTGGCGCGGGAAGTACCCACTCGTGTCCGTCGAGGATGGCCTTGCGGAGGACGACTGGACGGGGTGGAAGCACCTCACGACCGCTCTCGGCGACAGGCTTCAGCTCGTCGGGGACGATCTGTTCGTGACGAACATCGAACGGATCCGGCGCGGCGTCACAGAGGAAGTCGCCAACGCGGTCCTGATCAAGCTGAATCAGATCGGCACGCTCTCGGAGACGATCGAGGCCGTCGAGTTCGCTCACCGCTCGGGGTATTCGACGGTCATCTCGCACCGGTCGGGCGAGACGGAGGACACGACCATCGCCGACCTCGCCGTGGCGCTCAACAGCGGTCAGATCAAGACCGGCTCGCTGTCACGCAGCGAGCGCAACGCGAAGTACAACCGCCTGATGGAGATCGAGACGGAGCTGCAGGATGCCGCACGGTATCCGGGCCGTGACGCGTTCCCGCGCTTCGGGCGCTAGCCCGTGAATCAGCGTCTCGTCGTTCCGCTCTCTGCGCTCGGCGCGCACGATCTCCCGATCGCGGGCGGTAAGGGCGCGAACCTCGGCGAGCTCATCCTCGCGGGCTTCCCAGTTCCCGACGGCTTCGTGATCACCACCGACGCATACGTCGCGGCCGCGAGCGCGGCCGCGGTCGACCCGAAGGACCCAAAGGCGGCGCGCGCCAAGTTGATCGAGACAGCGATGCCGGCGGAGATCGCGAACTCGGTGCGCGATGCGTACCGCGCGCTCGGCGGCCGAGTCGCGGTGCGCTCGTCGGCGACCGCGGAGGACCTGCCCGAGGCGAGCTTCGCGGGACAGCAGGACACCATCCTCGACGTGGTGGGCGATGATGCGCTCCTCGACGCGGTCCGCCGCTGCTGGGCGTCGCTGTGGAACGAGCGCGCCGTCTCCTATCGGGCAACGAACGCGGTCGACGAGCGTGCCCTGCGACTGGCGGTCGTCGTGCAGCGGATGGTGCCCGCGACGATCGCGGGCGTCCTCTTCACCGCCGACCCCATCACCGGCCGCCGCCGGCGCGCCGCGATCGATGCGGTGCGCGGGCTCGGCGAGCAGCTCGTATCCGGGGCGGTGAATCCGGATCACTACCTCGTCGACACGACGACCGGCGCGGTCCTCGAGCGCCGCGGCGACATTCTCGACGATGCTGGCCTACGCGAGATCGCGGCGATGGGCGCCCGCATCGAAGCGCACTATGGAAAACCGCAGGACATCGAGTGGGCGATCGACGAACAGAAGCTGTGGATCGTGCAGTCGCGCGACATCACGACGCTGTATCCGATCCCCGCGAGCGCTCCCGATCCGGAGCGCGACCTGCGCGTGTACTTCTCGGCCAGTGTCGCGCAGGGCGTTCTTCAGCCCTTCACGCCGATGGGTATCGAGACCTTCCGGTTGCTCAGCGCGGCGTTCGCCTCCGCGGTTGGTAGGCCTCTCGCGGATCCGGCCGCAGGTGCGTCCGTCATCGCGGATGCGGGCCTGCGCCTCTGGGTCGATCTCGCCGCGGTCCTTCGGAACTCGGCCGCGCGGCAGATACCGGTCCGGGTGTTTTCCATCATGGAAGCGCGCAGTTCGGTGATCTACACGCGGCTGCTGGACGACCCGCGCCTCGCCCCGCGCGGTGGCTCGCGCATCCGCGCGATCGTTTCGATCCTTCGCGCGGTCGAGCACGCCGGAGTGCCGCCGTGGGTGATCCGCGCCTTCCTCCGTCCCGAGGCGACGCGCGACCGGGTCCTGCGCGACATGGAGTCGCTCGTCACGAGCGACGTGGGACCGCTCACGACACCGGGCGAGCGGCTCGACGCGTTCGAGCGTCTGCTCGTCACGATACCGCCGCGCATGTTCCCGAGGCTTGTCGGGGTAGCCGCCGCCGGTCTTGTCTCGTACAACCGCGTCGCAAGACTGCTCCGCGGTGTCGCCAGCGATGACGAAATGCGGACGGTGCTCCGCGGCCTGCCCTTCAACCCGACGACCGAGATGGACCTGGACCTGTGGGCTATCGCGCGCCGCGCTCGCGACGATCCGTCGTCGCGCACAGCCCTGGCGGACCGGGCGCCAGTGGAGCTGAGCGCGGACTACCGACGCGGTGCACTACCGCCAGTGCTCCAGCAGGAGCTCGAGACGTTCCTGGTGCGGTACGGGCACCGTGCGATCGCCGAGATCGATCTCGGCCTGCCGCGCTGGTCGGAGGATCCGTCACATCTCCTTGGCGCGATCGCGAACTACCAGCGCCTCGACACGGCGGCTCTGGCCCCCGACGCGCAGTTCGCGCGCGGCGCGCGCGAGGCGGATGCGACGATCGCAACGCTACTGTCGCGGGTCCACGGTCCGCGTCGATTCGTCGCGCGAAAGCTCCTCCGACGGGTTCGCGCCCTCGCCGGCGTGCGCGAGGCGCCGAAGTTCCAGGTGGTCCGCGTCTTCGCCCGCGGCCGAGCGATCCTCGCGCCCGTGGGAGTGGCGCTCGCCGCCGACGGGCGCGTCGCCGCGGCGGACGACATCTGGTTCCTCACGCTTCACGACGCGCGTCGCGCGGTCGCCGGCGAGGACATGCACGCCCGCGTCGCAGAGCGTCGCGCGGAGTACCGCCGCGAGGAGCGGCGGCGTCACATCCCGCGTGTGCTCCTGTCGGATGGGACCGACGCCGAGGCCGCGTTCGCCTCACCCGCGACTGACGGTGCGATCCGCGGCACGCCGGCATCACCGGGCACCGCGCGCGGCGTCGCGCACGTGATGCTTTCGCCCGCAGGCGCACGGCTCGAGCCCGGCGAGGTCCTCGTCGCTCCGGCCACCGATCCGGGTTGGACGCCGCTCTTCCTCACGGCGAGCGCGCTGGTGATGGAGATGGGCGGGATGATGTCCCACGGCGCGGTCGTCGCGCGTGAATACGGGATACCCGCGGTCGTCGGCGTTCCGGAAGCGACAACGCGGATCGCGACGGGCGAGCACGTCGTCGTCGACGGCTCTGCTGGGACGGTCGCGCTCGAGGGGCCCTAGGTCTTCTTGGTGCTCTTCGCTGCGCGCTTCGCGACGCGGCTGCGCTTGCGCCGTGCCGCGTTCTTGTGGATCGCGCCGCGCTTCGCCGCACGGTCGAGCATGCTCGCGGCTTCGGCCACGGCCTCCTGGACCGCCTCGCCGCCCTTCTCGATCGCGGAGCGCGCGGTCTTCACCGCGCTGCGCGCGGCCGAGCGCGCCACGGTCTTGATGGTGGTGCGACGCTGCGTCTGACGGATGCGCTTGAGAGCGGAGCGCTTCTTCTTCGCCATAGGGCCGGAACGATACACGACATCCGTCGCAGGACCGTATGGCCGCCCGGCTCGCTCATACTCACGCGGTGACGATGTCCATCGCTCGGGCGTCGCTCGTCATGATCGCCGCACTCATCGCCAGCCGGATCCTCGGCTGGCTTCGCCTTTCGGTCTTCGGTGCGACGTTCGGCGAGACGCCGCAGCTCGACGCCTTCTGGGCCGCCTTCCGCATCCCGGACGCGCTGTTCAACCTGGTCGTGGCGGGCGCGCTGGCATCGGCGTTCATCCCGGTGTTCGCGGGCTACCTCGCGAAAGAGAACGAGGACGAGGCGTGGCACGTCGCGTCGAGCGTGATGAATGTCCTCGTCCTCGCGCTCGTGCTCCTCTCCGGTGTGATGTGGCTTGCCGCGCCGTGGATCGTGCCTACGCTGATCGTCTCGCCGGCTTTCGCGAGCCAGCCGGGTCAGCTCGACCTCACCATCGAGCTCACGCGGATCATGCTGCTCAGCCCGATCTTCATGGGGCTGTCCTCGCTGGTCACGGGAGTGCTCCAGTCATACCGGCAGTTCCTCGCCGGAGCGATAGCGCCTCTCGTCTACAACGGCGTGCAGATCCTCTTCGCGCTGTTCGCGTCGCCATTCGTCGGGATCAACGCTCTCGCGTACGGCGTCGTCGCCGGCGCGGTGATGATGTTCCTCGTCCAACTGCCCGAGCTCACGTTCCGTCGCACGAAGTACCAGCTCACGTTCGATCTCGGCCATCCGGGCGTGCGTCAGATCTTCGCGCTGGCCGGGCCGCGAACCCTTTCACTCGGCGCGGTCCAGGTCGTGTTCTTCGTGGACACGTATCTCGCATCCGGCATGCGCCCCGGATCGCTCACGGCGCTGAA
>DATDEH010000106.1 GCA_036523395.1 Candidatus Limnocylindria bacterium
GCGGCAGCCGCTGCCGGCGTGCGCCGGATCGTCTACATCTCGGGCGCCGGCGCCGCTTCCGACTCGCCGCGCTCGTGGTTTCGCGCCAAGTGGCGCGCCGAGCGGGCCGTGCGCGAGTCGGGCATCGCGTACACGATCATCCGCCCGACCTGGGTCTACGGCCCGCGCGACGTCGCCCTGAATCGCTTCCTCGGTCTTGCGATGCGGTTGCCCTTTGTTCCGCTGACCGGAAGTGGCCGTCAGCTGCTCGCGCCGGTCTTCGTCGACGACGTCGCGCGGCTCGCAGCGGACGTGATCCGCGCTGCTGAAGCCCGCGATCAGGTCTTCGAGGTCGGTGGGCCGGACATCCTGTCGATGCGCGACGTCATCCGCGTGGCGCTGCGGGTCGCCGGTCTTCGCCGTCCGCTGCTCCCCGCGCCCGCTGCGCTTCTGAAGCTCGCGGCTTGGCCGCTGCAGTTCCTCCCGCACGCGCCGCTCACGCCCGATGCCGTCGACTTCGTGAACCAGCCGGCGACGGTGGACACGGCGCCGCTCCTTGCGCGCATGCCGCGCCGGCTCACTCCGCTGGCCGAGGGTCTCGGCAGCTACCTCACACCGCCCCCGGCCAGCCAAACGAGCGCCGGCGTGGGCTCGTCGCCTAAGGTGAGCGTCACATGAGCGAGGCGTTCGGCGTCCTGACCGACGGCACGTGCACGCTCCCCTCCGGGGCGTTTCGGGCACTGGAGGTCGGCGTCGTCCCGCTCCACGTGCGCATCGGAGCGGACTCGTACACCTCAGGTGGCGACGGCGATCTCTCGCACACGCGCTTCTACGAGCTGATCGGCGATCGTGCGCATCACCCCTCAACGTCCCAACCCAGTCCCGGTGAGTGGCTCGCGCTCTTCGACGCGGCTCGTGCGCGGGGTCAGCAGGACCTGCTCGTCATCACGATCGCGTCGGAGATGTCCGGCACGCATGCGAGCGCGATGGCGGCGGCGCGCATGACCGGCCCGAAGGTCGTTGTGGTCGACTCGCGGACGAACTCCGGCGGGCAGGGCCTCATCGTGGACGCGGTCGCTCGCGCGCGCCAGCAGGGCTGCTCGTTCGATGACGCGGTCGCGCTCGCGCAGCGCCTGGCCGGCAAGCCGCGGATCTTCGCCTACGTCGACACTCTCGAGTACCTGCGGCGCAGTGGCCGCGTCCCGGCCGCGCAGGCGATCTTCGGCTCGCTGCTGCACATCAAGCCGATCGTGCGGATCGTCGACGGACGCACCGAGCCGATCGGCCGAGTCCGCACGCGCCCGCGCGCGCTCGCGCGGCTCAAGGAGCTCGCGGCAGAAATGGTCGACGGCCGAGCTGGCGTCAAGATCGCGGTCGTGCACACGAACGCGCCCCAGATCGCCGCGGAGCTCGCGAGCTGGGCTCAAGGTGCGTTCGAGTGCGCCGAGCTGTTCTGCGAAGAGGCGGGTCCGGTGCTCGCGGCCCACGTGGGACCGGGCGTCGTCGCCATCGCGATCATGAAGGAGGACTCGTGAGCGCTCTCGTCGCGACCGTCCTGGCGATGCTGGTGCTCGACGGGCTCTGGCTCGGGCTCGTCGCCCGCGGCTTCTACCGGCAGCACCTCGGCTTCCTCATGGCCGATCAGGTCAACTGGGGCGCTGCCGGCCTCTTCTACACGCTCTACGCCATCGGGCTCACGGTGTTCGTGACCATGCCGAGCATCGACGGCGGATCCGTCGGCACCGCGCTCTGGCGCGGCGCGCTCTTCGGTCTCGTCGCTTACGCCACCTATGACCTCACCAACCAGGCGACCCTGAAGGGCTGGCCGGTCATCGTGACGGCCGTCGATCTCGCTTGGGGGATGCTGCTGTCCGCGGCCGTCGGCGCGATCGCGACCTACGCGGTGCTGCGGATCTCGTGATCGATCTGGGGCTACGGCGCGGCGTTCTTCGCGCCGAGACGCGGCTCGCGTCCGGCCACGAGGCGGCGGATGTTCGCGCTATGCCGCGCGAACACGATCGCCGCGGTCCCGGCCAGGAACGCGAAGTGCGCGCCATCGAAGGTGAGCGCGCCCAGCGCCGCGAGCGCGAGGTAGCCGATCACCGTGAACGTGACCGCGGCGAGCGAGCCGACGGACACGATCCGCGTGAGCGCGATGCCGCCGACGAACGCGGCGAGCGCGATGGGCGCGACCAAGGGGACCAACAGCAGCGTCGCACCGACGGCGGGCGTCATGCCGCGCCCGCCGCGGCCGCGCAGTCCGATGGGCCAGCAGTGACCGGCGACCGCGCCCAGCGCGGCCGCGGCCTGCGCCGCGGTCGCGCCGGCGATAAGCCCGGCGAGCCAGACCGCGAGCGCGCCCTTCCCGATGTCGGCGAGGGCGACCGCGGCCGCCGCACCCGGTCCGAGCGCGCGCATGGCGTTCGTCGCCCCAGTGCTGCCGCTGCCGATCTCACGCAGATCAACACCGCGGTACAAGCGGCCGACGAGGTAGCCGGCGGAGAGCGACCCGATCGCGTAGCCCAGCGCGGCGAGCCCGCCGATCGCGAGCCACGTTTCGGTCGCGTTCACGCCGACGAGTCTAGGCAGCGCCGCACGCGCGTCGTGCGCATCGGGAAGAGGTGAGCGGCATGGAGTCGCTCCCCGTTGCGCTCGCCGGCTTCGCCGCGATCCTTGCGCTGTTCGCACTTCTCTGGCTTGCGAGCCTGCGGCTGCGCGATGCCAGCATCGTGGATCCGTTCTGGGGTCCCGCGTTCCTCCTCGCGACGGGGGTGTACTTCGCGGGCGCCGGCTCCGCGACGCCACGCCGCCTCATCGTGCTCGCGATCGTCGGCATCTGGGCCGTGCGGCTCGGCGTGCACATCTACACGCGCAACCGCGGCCACGGGGAGGACCCGCGCTATCAGGAGTTCCGCCGGCAGGGTGGCGCCTCGTACTGGTGGATCTCGTTCTTCCGGGTGTTCCTGCTCCAGGCGATCCTCGCGTCGATCATCTCGGCGCCGCTCCTGGCGGCGCAGCTCGCCGACGCACCGCTCGGTCCGCTCGACTTCGCCGGCCTGGCACTGTGGGCGGCCGGTCTCCTCTTCGAGGCGATCGGCGACATGCAGCTTCGCGCCTTCCGCGCAGACCCGGCGTCGAAGGGCCGTGTGCTGCGCACCGGTCTGTGGGCGTGGACCCGGCATCCCAACTACTTCGGCGAGGCGGTGCTGTGGTGGGGCTACTTCGTGATCGCGCTCGGCGTCGGCGGCTGGTGGACGATCTTTGCGCCTGCGCTCATGACGTTCCTGCTGGTGCGCGTGTCTGGCGTGGCCCTCCTCGAGCGCGGGCTCGCCGCTCGCCGTCCGGGCTACGCCGAATACATCCGTGAGGTCCCCGCATTCATCCCGCGTCCTCCGCGCGGCTCAGGCACTCAGTAGCGAGCGGCGCTGGGCCGCGGAAGGAGAACATCGATGGACATCGCAGTCACCGACCTCGCCGGCCAACGCCGGTCGTCCGCTTCGACGAGCGTCGCGCTCGACCCGGCTCGGGCACGAGGGCTCGCCCGCTGGAACGCCGCCCTGGCCGCGCTGCACTTCGCGCAGTTCCTGCTCATGCTCGCGGTCTCCCGCACGGAGGCGGCCTTCACCGCGTCGGTCACGTACGTCGTTCCCCGGCTCGAGGCCGGTCGCTTCGTCGGCCTCGACACGCGCGCCAGTCAGATCGTCGACGTGCCGCTGGCCTACGTCGTCGCGAGCTTCTTCCTCATGTCGGCGCTCGCGCACTTCCTTCTGCGCTGGCCGCTTCGCGCGCGCTACGAAGCGTGGCTTCGCCGCGGCATGAACCCGGCACGCTGGGTCGAGTACGCGTTCTCGTCAACGGTCATGATCCTGGCCATCGCGCAGCTGTCGTTCATCAAGGAGTTCTCGGCCCTCGTCGCGATCGCCGGGTGCAACGTCTCGATGAACCTGTTCGGGTGGAGCATGGAGGCGGCCAACGAAGGCCGCGCGCGCGCCGACTGGAAGCACTTCGTGTTCGGCTGTGTCGCCGGCATCATCCCGTGGATCGCCATCGGGGCGAGCCTGGTCGCGTACGCAGTGCAGCCCGACGCCACGCCGATCCCGGCCTTCGTGTGGGCGATCTATGGCTCGCTGTTCGTGGCCTTCAACGTCTTCGCGATCACGATGGTCCTGCAGTACGCGAGGGTCGGGCGTTGGCGCGACTACCTCACCGGCGAGAAGACGTACATGGTGATGAGCCTGGTCGCCAAATCGCTTCTCGCGTGGCAGGTCTGGTCGGGGACGCTCCGCCCGATGTGACCGCTTCACCGCCGCGACGCTGGCGTGCGACAGTGTCCTCATGAGCGACCTGGGGGTTTGAGAACGCGCCCCTCAGGGATGCGACGAGATCGGCGTAGCGCTCGATCAGCACCCGACGCCGATCCCCGGTCGGGATCGCCTCGACCGCGAAGACAGCCTTGCCGCCGCCGAGGGGTAGCCCCGCGACCGCGAGCTTCCGGGTCATCGCTGCGCTCAGGCGGAGGCCGTCGAGGAGAGCGTCGCTCGCGCTGAGCTCCCTCGGCGCGAGCACGCGGCCGACGCTCCACCAATGGGGTGTGCCTGCGACAGCCGGCGCTCATCGTCGGCGACTGTCGTTGCATCGCTGTGCTCTCCTGCTCGAAATTCGTGAGCGGGAAGGGTGCAGGAGCGCATTAGGGTCTTGAGAACCGCGGCGCCAACTATTGGGCTCGAACGCTAAACAGTTGCGTGACCGTTCAGTAGGGTCCTTGAGATCACTAGAAGACTTCACGGACAGATTCCCAGGGAGGGCGCAACGACGGGCGGCAGGCACCGCATTCGTCACCGCGAACTGTTGTGCAGAACTCTCGGACTGTCGCCTTCGGGACCTCATCGTGTTCAAGGAGAGGGCCCCAATTCTCAGGCCAGAAGAGCTGGCCCCAGTTCGCTCTGAAGGGGGCCTGTTCGATGAAGCGCCAGCGAGCCCGCCCCGCGAGGCGGGCTCGCCGTCTGAGCGAGGTCCGCTACTTGGACCCTGCGAACGCCGATGGGAACTGGGCGATGATGCCCGCGCTGAGCGTGTCGGCCATGTGAAGGATGTGCTTGTGGACGACGTCGTAGGCAACGACATCGCCACGCCAATCGCCGGTGAGCCGGGCCACGGCCTCATCGAGTGTGGTGTCGAGGTGGATCTTCATCGCCGCTTGGAGGTCCGGCAGCGGCCACCGCGGATTCGCTGACGCGAGGAACCGCGCGATGCCGTCGCCGTTCGCGTACCAGTCAGCCTTGGCCGCGGCGAAGGCGGTCGCGTCTCCGGTCTTCGCGGCGGTGAGGAGCCTGCCGGCGATCAGGATGTGATCGCGGAGCAGTGCGGTGAGCTGGTCACCGGCCGCGTCGCCGTAGAACGGCTTGATCGCGTTGCCGATGTCCGTCTGGTTCCGAAGGAGCCGGGTCAGCGCGGCATCCGTGTCGGGACTGCCGGCGATGATGCCCACGATGACCTGCCGCGTCCAGACGATGTGATCCTCCCAAAGTTCGCGCATCGCGGAGCGGAACGCGAATTGCTTTGCGACGTTGCTGTTGTCCGCGATGGTGGCGGAGAGGTCGTGATGCGGCTGCGTCGCTGACGCGGAGGACTGGTTGGCGTAGAGAGCTGCGCCCGTGGTGACGAGCGCGAGCATGAGGAGGGCTGCGCCGAGCAGTGCTTTCATGTCTGATCCTTTCGATCGAGATTGTCGCCGCCTAGCGTTTCTAACACTAGTACCTGCTTGTTGTAGAGCGTGGCCTGGCCGGTGTCAAGTCTTTGGATAGTGGCCACCAGCTATAGACTTAGCGCGTGTCAGATCGCCTTGCCGACCAGATCGCGAGGATCTCCGTACTCGATGAGCCGGTGCGTCGCGCGCTCTATCTCTATGTCAGCCGCCAGCCCGAACCCGTCGGCCGCGAAGAAGCGGCTGATGCCGCGGGCACGACGCGTGAGAACGCGGCATTCCACCTCGACAAGCTCGCGCAAGAAGGGCTCCTCGAGACGAGCTTTCGACGTCTCAGCAAGAAGACGGGCCCCGGCGCGGGGCGCCCCTCGAAGCTGTATCGGAGAAGCGCACGGCAGCTCCAGGTCGCGGTACCGGCTCGTCGCTACGAGTTGGCGGCGGAGCTCTTCGCACAGGCGCTCGAGGCGGAAGGAGGCAGAGACGCGCGGCGGAGCGTCGCCGCGGCCGCACGGGAATTCGGCGCCTCGCTCGGCGCGGCTGCTCACGCGCGGCCCGGCCGCGCGTCCGTGTTTCGAAAGGCGCTCGATGTGCTCGAGGAGCAGGGGTTCGAGCCGAGCGAGATGCCTCGCGGCGTGGTGCGTCTGCGCAACTGCCCATTCGACGCTCTGGCGCGAGCGCACCGCGACCTCGTCTGCGGCATGAACCTCGCGTTCATGGAGGGCGTCGTCGCGGGACTCCGAGGGAGCGGCATCCAAGCGACGTTCGATCCGCAGCCGGGTCTGTGCTGTGTGACGCTGAGCGCGAGCCGCGGCGCCTCCGCATCGCGTGCGGCGGGGCTGCCCAGCGGAACCGGAGCGCTTCAACGCGCAGCCCGGCCGCGGCGATCGCGCCGTTCGTAGCTGTTAGCGGACCCGGGAGATCGCCGGGGGGCTGACCTCGGCGCGCGGTCTATGCCCCGAGAATCTGAACGACGTACGCCCGGAGATCGGCTGGCCTGAACGGTTTCGTGATGTAGTGGTCGGCACTCCTCCTTCGGGTGGGCCGGTCAAATGATTCCCAGCAGCACCGCCGCTGGGACAGATGCCATGCCGAGCGCCGTTATCACCGCGAGCGCTGGCGCGAAGACGCGGGCGAGGCCCTCGATCCGCGGTCGAATCAGGCCGAGCGAGTTCATTCCACACCACACACCCGGAACGAGATGCCCGCCGACCGCCAGGGCGGCGGCCATGTACGCCAGCGCGACCGGCCAGGACCGCAGCGCCGTGATCAGGTTCCGGTACGGGCTCGCGGAATCGAACGCGGGGATCGTCGCGCCGAGCGTCAGATGCGCGAGGTGGAACATCACGAAGAGCAAGATGATCGCGCCGGTCGCGTGCGGAATCGGGAACGAGTACACGACGTACGCAGGCGCGACGGGCCTGTACGTCGGCTCGATCCGGGCTGCCGGTCGGATCAGGGTCCGAACATGCGCCGCGAGATGTGCGATCAGCGCCGCCGCGAGCACCACGCGAGCGAGCGTGAGGACCACGCCGGCACCGAACAACGGGGAGCCGAGCTCTCGAAGTGACCGGGCGTATCCGTCGAAAGTGGCGCTGCCGGCGAATGCGAGCAGATTGCCGCCCATGTGCACGACGACGAAGGCGAGCATGACGAATCCAGACGTCGCAAGGATCACTCGGCTATCCACGGACACGCGCGTCGTCGTCCTCGTTGTCGCGCGGACGGCTAGCGCACCTGCGTCGCCAGACATGTCACCCCTCTGTGCCGGGCTTGACTCAGATCCCCTTCGGTAGGGCGCCGCTCAGCTGCATCACCCAGCGCATGCAGCGGTGCCCCACATCAGCGGTGGGCCCGAACATGAGCGGGCAGCCGCCTGGAATGACCCCGATGCCGTTCGCGCGGCAGTACTCGACGGCACCCCGACTCACACTCGTCCCTCCGCCAGGAGGCCCGTGCATCCACACGCGCTTGATGCCGAGCTCCTTGCACTCGCGGACGATCGCGTCGGCGTGCTCTGGGGCCGTGGCGATCACGACCGCGTCGACCCCTCCGGGGATCGAGCGGAGGTCCGGGTAAGCGCGATCGCCCTCCACGCTCTCGGCCCTTGGGTTCACCGCGAACGCCTCATAGCCGCGGTCCTTCAATCGTCGGTAGATGCCGTTCCCTCCGTGCGTCTCGGCGTGCCGCGAGACACCGGAGACCGCGATGCGGCGCTGCGCGAGGAAGTCAGCGGTCAGTGTTGCCATCGGTCACCTCCACTCAGTCCATACGTCACGAACTCGCCCTTGGGAACGACCTCGACGATGCACGCGGACTCCTGTCGTTCTGGCGGCAGCAGGGCGCCCAGCTCCTTCGATCGCAAGAGAGCCTCGTGCGACGCGGCCGGATGGACCTTCGCGGCCGCGTGGAAGCTCACCGTCGCGGGCGGGATCGGTAGGACAAGCGACAGAAGACCACCTCGACGGACCGGCACGGTCACCGAGACGCGCCCACTCGCGGAGATGTGCCGCGCCTTCCAACTGTCCGCGGCGACCGCGATGAAGAGCCGCCGGTCCACTACCTTGTACACGACGCCGCTCGACCTGGGCTCACCCCCGGGCGTGACGTAGCTGACACCGCGAACGATTCCTTGGCGAGTTCTGTCCAGACCTGGTCTGCACGTAGGGTTGTCATCTCAAAGGCCTCCCCAGAACCTTCTCATCGCTGCTGACCGATAGACAAGAGTCCAAGGTCGTCAACCTGCGCGGGGTCGGCTCCGACAAAGCGGATCTGCTACAGACGACGCCGTAGGGCTTTTCCCTGACGGTGAGGGCTCGACAAGGCGCGGTCGTGAGCAGCTGCGCAGAAGGTCCGTTGGACCCTGCTCGGCGCGCGTGCCGCAGATGACCCTTACGAGAGCCGGAGGCAACTCAGGCCACGCGTGCCACGTCGCTTCTCGATCGCGTGGAGGTGCTCGCGTGATCGTCACGACCACTAGCTGTGGTGCATGAGCCTGCTTTGATCCCTGGATCGCACAGGGATCTCGTCGAGTGCCCGCGCGTCGCCGCGCTCACGACGGTAATGGCCGACGGCTATCCCCAGACCTCGGTCGTCTGGTGCGACTTCGACGGCACGTACGTTCGTGTCAATACGATGCGCGGCTTCGCGAAGGAGCGGAATATGCGACGCGACCCGCGCATCGCGCTCCTCTGCTACGACCCGCGTGAGCCGCTGCGCTTCCTGGAGATCCGCGGCACGGTCATCGAGATGACGCAGGAGGGCGCGATCGAACACCTCGATGCCCTCGCCTCGAAGTACGCCGGTCGGCCGGTGCAGTACTTCGGCGGCGCCATCCCTGCTCGGTTCGCCGAGACGGAGACGCCCATCCTGTGCCGGGTGCGGCCGGATCAGGTCATCGCCCTCGACTGGACGAGGCGTTCTCGTTGAGCACGATCGTTTCCGCGGTGACCGTCCCGGCCTCGCACGCCGACCTACTCACGCGGCCGGTCTGCGGCGTCCTCACGACGATGCGTGCCGATGGCCAGCCGCAGTCGAGTCTGGTATGGCTCGATTACGACGGCGAGTGCGTCCGTGTCAACACCACGCTGGAGCGCCAGAAGGGCCGCAACCTGGTCGCCAACGTGCGGTGCAGTCTGCTCGTCGTCGATCCTGACGACACGGGTCGCTTCGTGCAGATCCGCGGCGACGCCGAGCTGATCACGGACGGCGCGCTCGAACACCTCGATGCGCTCACCCGGCGCTACACCCGGCATCCGGCCTATTACGGCCACATCTACCCGGCGGCCCAGCGAAGTAGGGAGACGCGCGTGATCTGCCGAATTCACGCCTGTCGGATCACCGTCGATGCGATTCACGGGTAAGTCGAGAGGCCGAAAGCGCTCGCGCCGGAAACCCCGAACCGCTGAGCTCCCGGGCTCGGCCCCGAACAGCCGCGCACTCGTTCGCACGAAAATTGCGAAAATTTGAGACAGCCACGCACCGCGAGAACCCTTCGAGTCCACGGATAGGCACAAATTGCGCGTACGGGCCGAAGCTACGTGACCGCTCAGTGGGTCCTTGAGATCCTTAGGAGATTCACCTTCGGGCACTCGAGGGGAAGAGCAGCGGCTCCGAAGATCGTCGCGTTGACGTTCAGAACATGCGAGAATCGGTAGGAATTCGCGCCGACGTAGCTCAGCCGGTAGAGCAGCGGTTTCGTAAACCGCCGGTCGGCAGTTCGAGTCTGCCCGTCGGCTCAGAGATCTCGAGGAAACTCGACCCGTTCAACTTCGCCCGGCGCAGACTGCCGTGAGACTGCATCCAAACTGCAGCCACAAGGGCTGGGTTCGTAGTCATGCGACCATCCCCCGAGTCGTCGGCCGCGATCGCCGGTTCGGTCGGGTCGACCCGCCGATCTTCAGTGGGGGTCTCGGTCGACGGCCGCGACGAGCTCAAGCCTCGGCAAGCGGGGCGTGATGGCGCCAACCCCGGCCTCGGTAGCGGCCCGGGGGGTTGCCCGGATACAAGGGTCCAGCAATAGTTGCGCTCGATGGCGGGTCTGTTGCGCACCCTGTTCGGAAACCCGACACCCAAGTTCGACGACCAGTTTGTTCGTCTCGGAGTGCGCACTGAGCCTCTGGTTGGATGGGCCGACATTTCGGGTTACGTCCGAAGAGCGGCCGCGGTGCGATACGCGGCCGAATTGGCCGCGCTCAAAGATCGTTCACCTAAAGAACTCGAAGAAATCCGCTCGCGAGACGCTCCCTATCCGACGCTCGAATTGCCAACTTTTCGCGTGCCCTTCGTCGCCGAGTCGTGCGACCGTGAGTTCCACGACCCACCGGTCCGTTCGTGTACTTGCGGTGTGAAGGCCTACCTCAGTACCGAAGCAGCGCAGCACTTTACACATCGGTACTTCCCAATCGACGACTTCGAGCATTGGGGACTGCTTGCGCTGTGGGGACGTGTCGTGGAAAACAGATTCACCTGCCGCGCGCAGTTCGCTTACCCAATACAGATCATTGCCGTCTCAACGCGTGGCATCGGCTCGGGCCCGGGCTACGACCCGCGGAGGTTCACGCGCGAAGAGGATCGGCTGCGCCACATGTACGGCGTCGCCGTTACATCGCAGCAGTCCGACTGGGAGCCCAATGTCAACACCGCGGTTGGCTTCTCGGCCGAACCAGTTTCCGCAACCAGCGAGCAGGCGAGACGGCTTGTCCTGGAAGTTCTCTCGTCAAGCGCGCCGGGCACACAGGAGCTCACGTCAGCAAGTAGGCGCGACTGATCGGGTTGCCGCCGCTGCCTTGGAGTCTGGAGTGCTGGACGTGTCTTGTGCGCGTGCGTACGTCTTTGACTCGTCCGGTCGGAGACCGACTTCCCGCGGCATGATCTCAATCACCCCGGCCGGTCCGCTTACGCGCGACTCACAATGGAGCCTGACGGACTCTCGCTAGCAAGGACCTCGACGGGATGATAACTCGGTACCGTCGGGTAGAGCCGACCGGCGTCGCGCACGCGCTCCGCGGTGCCCGGGACGCGACCCTGCTCCGAAGCCCGATGCGACCCATGTACCGCGCGCTGCGCGACCGGTTGCGAA
>DATDEH010000107.1 GCA_036523395.1 Candidatus Limnocylindria bacterium
GGAGCCGACGCGCCTGGCCATCGTCCAGCAGCTGGCGTCGGACGGCGAGGTCTGCGCCTGCGACTTCACGGACTGCTGCGGCGTGAGCCAGCCGACGGTCTCGCATCACCTCAAGGTGCTCCGCGAGGCAGGCGTCGTGACCTGCGAGCGCCGCGGAACGTGGATCTATTACCGGCTCGACCCGAAGACCGCGGCTCGTATCGCGAAGCTCGGCCACCTGCTCACGGCCGGCGCGACGCGCGAGCCCAAGAAAGTGACTCCGAAGCTGCTGGTCCGCGCATGAGGTCCTTTGGCTGAGCTCACGCTCCGCCTTCACGGACTGGCCTGAAGCACCACGCTCGGGTCGACTTCAGTGGCGATCTGCTCAAGCTATCGATGCGCAGCGAACGTGCTCTTGGGGTAGCGATCTCAGCGCTGAACGAGCTCGGCTATGGCGCCGAGCGTGCGAGCGCCGCTGAGGTTGAAGCGATAACCGTCTGGTACGACACAACTTCGGTCGGAGATCTATCGCGAGTTGAAGCCGGAGTGATCGCCGACCGCATCGTTCCGCCGTTCGCCAAGGCTCGGAAGCTATCGCCCGGCGCGACCGCACGCGTGCGAACCGCAGTGGTGGATGCGCTGCACGACTGCTTCATCAGTAACGCCCTCGCGAGCAGGTCGAGCCTTGGGGCGTTTCGCCTGTCCTGTGAGCGCGCTGTGGAGGGCGCCGTTCTTCAGATCGTTGGTCCAGAACCGGCCCATGCGCTGGCCACGCTACTGAACATCGATATGAGCGAGGAGCACCGCGGGCGCTAGAAGAGCGTCGTCTTCGCCACCATCGTGTAGACGAGCGCCAAGGTGATGAGTCCAAGCGCGCCAATAGACGCGGTGAGCCCACGCGCTCGACTCAGCGCTGCGAGGGCCGTGGATCTGCATTTCTCAAGGCGTGCGGAGAGAAGCCTTGCCAAAGTCCCCATAGATCCGGCCGCGACCTGCCAGCCACAACGCGATGAACCAGCCTCCGATCGAGAGGCCGAGGAGGAGATTGATGAGAGCCACCGGCCAGACCGGCATCCGTCGGCGGAACACCGCCACGATCGTCGGTAGCCAGTACACGGACCATAGGCCGATCCAGAACGCCATTGCCAAAGGCCGCTCGTGGCTCGTAAAGGAGAGGAGGGAGACGGTCACGTCCTTCGCCACGAGCGCGGCCGCTGCGCCCACAAGGATGCCGAGCGCAACGAAGACAAACCACGGGTGCGTGAATGAGGGAGGCGGACGAAGAGTGGTGGAGGAATCGACCCAGTTGGGATAAGGGAGTCCACATTTCGCGCAGAAGGCCAGCCCGTCCTCGCGCCGTGGCGACCCGCAGTTCTCGCAGGGCGGCCCCTTCTTGCTGTCCTCATCGGACACGAGGTCGATTCTATTAGCGCACCATCCCAGGCGACTCGGTAACAGGCCAACGAGCTGACCGCGTCCCAGAAGGATCGGTGACGCGCTCGCGAGCGGGTCGAGCCTCGGGCCGTTCCGCCTGTCCTGTGAACGCGCGGTGGACATCAGCGAGGACCATCGCGGAAACCCCGGCCCAGCCTAAGACGCTTGGTCGAACCGACCGCGCACGACAGCGCGGCTGGGATCGACCGGGTCGAACAGGATGCCGACCACCGTGCCGTGACTTGAACGCGGCGAAAACATGAACGACCCGACCTGATGCTCGTAGCGTCGTCCGCCGAACTCGAACTCGTAACTTCCCCACCACCAGTCGCTGTCGCCTTGCGGCTCGGCTTCACGCGCCAGCAGCCCCTGGGCGAAAACACCGCGTGCGCCCAGTATCCGGAGCAGCATCACCTTGCGGACGATG
>DATDEH010000108.1 GCA_036523395.1 Candidatus Limnocylindria bacterium
CCGCCCTTGTACGAGTTGTAGCCGTACGAGCGCGCGGCGTAGGCCTGCGCCTTGAGCGCCTCGGGGTGCCACGTCGTCGGCATCTCGAGCGGGATCACGCCGCGCACGTAGTCATCCCAGGTCACGACGTTGACCGCGCGCAGCGTGCCGCCGAGGCTCGTGAAGCGGAAGTTCCCTCGATAGATGCCCTTTTCGGCGAAGCCGAGCGGCTGGTTCGGATCGAGCGGCACGACCGCGGCCACCGCGACGATGCGAACGAGACGCGGCGTACCGCTGTTGTCCCACACCTCGACGCCGCCGGGGTCCGCGACGAACTGCCACGGCTGCTTGGGCCCGGCGCGGCCGATCTCGGCGTTCCCCGACATCTCATCGAGGACGCGGAACCCACCATCTGACGACACGTTGCCGGCGGCGCCGCCGAAGAAGCGGTTGTCGCCGCAGCGGTAGCGCGCGACCGACGACGGCTGAGAGAGAAGGACGCGCACCTGCGGGCGCGAGGCGTCGACGAATTGGAACGACGTGCCCGGGTAGTACTTCTGAACGATCTGCTCCGCGTTGAGCGTGAGGCCGGTGACGCCCGTCGCCCAACCCTGCGCCCCGTACTGGCTCATGCCGAGGCCGTGCCCGAATCCGCTCCCATAGAAGACCACACCGGAGACGACGCTGAATGGCTCGCGCTTCGTCGCAACGCCGGTGCTGCTGAACCACGCGACGCCCTCGAGCACCAGGTCCCAGGAGATGACGTAGTCGCCGACGCCCTGCGGCACCGCGACGGTGATCGGCACGGTGACCTGCGAGAACGGCGGCACGTCGTTCGGCAGCACGCCACGCGCGCCGTCCCACACGACCATGTCGCCGGCCGCGGTGGTGATGTGATAGCTGAGGCTCACCTTGTTCGGCCCGCTCGCGGACCACGCGCGCGGTCCGTAGTTGAGGACGGTGGTCGAGAGCGCGATCTGCGCGCCGATCGTGACCTGCGCCGGCGTCGTCGTGCCGGCGTAGCCCGCGGTGAATCCGCTCGTGACGCTGAGCGGCACGCGCGCCGGCGGCGAGCCGGTGCCTTCGAACCATCCGATGCCCTCGCGCACCAGATCCACGACGAGCGTGTAGCTGCCGGACTGGCCCGGTGTGATGAACGTGATGCTCAGGTCCTTCGACGCGCCCGGCAGCACGTCGGCCCCGAGCGGCGTGCGCGCGCCGTCCCACACGACCGCGCGACCCGCGGAGTCGAGGATGTGGTACGCGAGGTTGATCGGATTCGCCCCCGCGAAGTTCCAGGGGATGTTGCCGTTGTTCGTGAGCTTCACCGCGATCGTCTTCGTCTCGGCCCAGTAGGCGGACATCGCGCTCACGCCGTCGAACGTCGCCGCGTAGCGCAGCGCCCCGACCGTCGCCGGCATGCGATATGGCGTACCGCCGAACGACGCGAACCAGCCGACGCCCTCACGCACCGGATCGATCGTCAGCGTGTAGGTGCCGGGAGCCGATGGCGTCCCGACCTTGAGCGTGACGTTCGCCGACGCGCCGGGCTCGACGTTCGCGGCGAGCGGCGTGCGCGTGCCGTCCCAGATCACGGTGTTCCCCGCGGCGTCGCTCCAGTGATAGGAGACGTCGACGAGATTCGGACCGGTCGCGTTCCAGGCGGCGGCGCCGCTGTTCTTCAGGACGATCGGCACGTCATAGGTGCCGCCGGCGATGAACGACGGCAGCGTCGGCGGTGTGACCGCGGCGACGAAGCCGGCAAGGGCGGTGACGGGGATCGGGTTGCTCGGCGGGAACCACGCGACGCCCTCCTTGACCAGCGCGAAGCGGAGCAGGTAGGCGCCGGGCACCGGCGGTGCGGTGACGGTCGAGGTTACCGTGGCCGACGTGTTCGGTGCGACAGCGGCAGCGAGCTTCGTGCGCGGTCCGTCCCAGAGGACGGTGTTACCCGACGCGTCGTACCAGTGGAGGCTGAGGTTCACGGGACTCGCGCCGTCGATGTTCCACGGCTGGTTGCTGGTGTTCGTGAGCGCGACCGCGATCTGCGCGTTCGTGCCCGCAGGGATCGCCGTCGGTGGCGTCGCGACGGAGTACGTCGCGCTCATCGTCGCGGACGGGACCTGGACGACGTACGCCGCGCTCTGCGCGAACCATGCGACGCCCTCCTTCACGAGCGCGAAGTTGAGGCGGTACGCGCCCGGCGTGGTCGGCGCCGCGACCATCGCGGTGAGGGTGTGGCTCGCCCCGGCCACGACGTCGTTCAGGAGCAGCGTGCGCGGCCCGTCCCACATGACGGAGAGCCCTGCGGCGTCGTACCAGTGGTAGCTCAGCTTCACCGGGTTGGCCCCGGTGACGTTCCAGATCTCGTTCCCGATGTTCTGGACGGTGATCGAGACGGGCACGGACGCGCCCTGGACGATCGCCGTCGGGGGCGTCGGGACGGAGTAGGTGGCGGAGAGGACCGGGAGTGGGGCTGCGAGGACCGGCGTGGCGAGCAGGAGGCAGGTAAGGAGCGCCACGGGCAGGGTGAGGCGACTCAGGAGCACGTGAATGGCAACGACCTCACCAGGGGAACGTTACCTGCGGGTCGCTTGGCGGCCTGTCGTGCCGAACCTTGCTGTTCGCAGAGATGGTGTCGGTTCCGGAGGCAATGCACATATCAACGAGAAAGGGCGACATCGCAGTCGCCCTTTCCCCTCCCCACCGGTCACTTGAAACAATGAGTCAGCCAGAGAAACGCTGGCGGCGTTCACTTCGGACCAACTCGTTTCCTCCCCGCGCTTCGGAGATTAAGGATTAGCCGAGGGCGAACGTCAACGTCCTAATTCCGTGCGGCGCGCGAACCACCTACGCGTGGCGAGCCAACTTCGCGACGTGGACGTCACATTACGAAAAAGGATGCGCGGCTTGCGCGCGCCTGCGCTCGATCTAGTTCGTCTTCACCACGAGCACGTGCTCGAGCCGTCGCAGGTCGACGGCCGGCGTGATGATCGCGCGGTTGTAGGCCGCCGCCTCGGCCGTCTTGACCTGGGAGATCGTCCCGATCACCAGCCCCTTGGGATACAGCGAGCGCAGCTCCTCGCCGATCCCGAGCCCGGCCGTGATCACCACGTCGCCTTCCTTCACCGGCTCGGTCTGGAGGATCCAGTCCATGATCAGGGAGTCGCCGAACTGGCCGCGGACGACGCCGGTCGCCCGGGAGCCCTGGACCAGTGCGGACACCACAGATGACGAGTCGGTGACGAGCAGCACCTTGCTGTAGTTGGTCCCGACCTCGCTGATCCGGCCGACGAGGCCCTGATCCGACAGCACGACGTGGCCGACCTTGACCCCGTCGTCGCTGCCGATCCCGAGGACGATCGAGTGGAGGACGCCGGCCGGGTCGCGGGCGATCACCGGCGCGGGCACGCTCTCGAACGGCACCGTCCGCTGCAAGGTCAGGAGCTTCTCGGCCTGCTGGCCTGCGATGGCCTGCTCCCGGAGCCGCACGTTCTCCAGCGTCAGCCGGTCGTTCTCCGTTTGGAGGCGCGAGTTGTCGTCGCGCAGCCGATCGATCTGGGCGATCGCGGACGCAAAGCGGTCACCGGCGGCGCCGATGTCGGCGAGAACGCGCTGGACCGGGACGAGGAGCTGGGTCAGGAAGGTCGACGTGCCAAGAACGACGTCGGTGTTCCGGAGCCCCAGGAGCAGCAGGCTGACCACGACGAGCACGGTGAAAGGCCGCAGAACGCTGCCCTGGGTACGACGTGCGCGACCGAAGCTCGCCATGCGAAGACGCTAACGCGGGTTCGACGTATATGTATCCATCACGAGGGATCTTTCGTACTTCACGAGGTCCTCGACGATCATCCCGCAGCCCCGCACGACGCAGGTCAGGGGATCCTCGGCGACGTGGACGGCCATCTGCGTCGCCTCGGCGACCCGCGTGTCGAGCCCGCGGAGGAGCGCGCCGCCGCCCGCGAGGTAGATGCCCTGGTCCATGACGTCGGCGACGAGCTCGGGTGGCGTCTCTTCGATCGTCTGCTTGATCGCCTCGACGATCGAGTCGATCGACGGCTCGATCGCTTCGCGGATCTGTGCGCTCGTCACCTCGATCGACCGCGGCAGTCCCGTGAGAAGATCGCGGCCGCGGAAGTACGTCGAGACCTCTTCATCGAGCGGATACGCGGACCCGATCGCGATCTTGATGTCTTCGGCGGTCCGCTCGCCCATCAGCAGGTTGAACTCACGTCGCGCGTACTGAACGATGTCGCTGTCCATCTCGTCACCGCCGATGCGGATCGAGCGCGAGATGACGATGCCGCCGAGTGACGTGACCGCGACCTCGGTCGTGCCGCCACCGATGTCGACGATCATCGAACCCGTCGGCTCGTTCACCGGAAGTCCCGCGCCGATCGCCGCTGCCATCGGCTCTTCGACGAGACGCGCCCACCGTGCGCCCGCGGAGATCGCCGCGTCCTGCACCGCGCGCTTCTCGACCTCGGTGACGCCGGATGGGATCCCGACGATCACGCGCGGTCGCGGGAAGAGCAGCGCACGCTCGTGCACCTTGCGGATGAAGTAGTTGAGCATCTGCTCGGTGATGTCGAAGTCGCTGATGACCCCGTCCTTGAGCGGACGGACGGCGATGATGCTCGCCGGGGTCCGTCCGACCATGCGCTTCGCCTCGGCGCCGATCGCGAGGATCTGACCCGTGCGCTGATCCTTGGCAACGACCGATGGCTCGGCGATGACGATGCCGCGCCCGCGCACATGCACGAGCGTGTTCGCTGTGCCGAGATCGATGCCGATGTCGCGGGAGAACATGCCGAGGAGACCATCGAACAAAGGTGGGGATACCCCTTCCAGACGCGGAGCCACGTTCACGCGAAGGATAACGTCGCAGCGCGTCAGAACGCGCGCGCGTCAGGGTCCCGGTGTTGGAGTCGGGGTCACGAAGGGCGCGAGGGTCGCGGTCGGCGAGGGCCGAGGTGTCACCGCGGTACCGGTCGCCGTCGTGCCGGTCGCGCTGGGCCGCGGCGAGACGCTCCCGCTCGGGCGCGGCGAGACGCTTCCGCTCGGTCGCACCGTCGGTCGGGGTGTCGCCGTGAGGGGACGGCGAGTCGTCGCGGGTCGCGGCGTCGGCGTCGGCGCGGGCGTGCCGGGGATCACGCGCAGCTCACCCGCGCTCGAGAGACCCGCGAGACGGATCGGTTGGTAACGGTCGTCGTACACGATGACGCGGTGGACGACGCGGGGCGGCGTCTCCTCATAGACCCACACGAGCGTGCGCTCGACGTTGGCCCACGCCTCGAAGATCCGGATGTGACCGGTCCGCTTTGGATCGCGACCGATCGTGAGGTTCATCGCGTCACCGGGCCGCAGCTCGCCCTTCGTGATCGGGAACGAGACGTTCCAGATCGAGTCAGTCGTGTACCGGCTCACGCTCCACGTCCAGCTCACGTACGCGGAGCAGTCCATGCCCGCGTTCGTCGAGTTACCGCCCCACACGTACTTCAGCCCGAGGAGCGACGCGGCGCGCGACAAGATGCGTTGACGGATCTGCGCGGTCGCGTCGGGCGCGGGCTCGACCGCGGGCGCGGGTGGCGGAGGCGGTGGTGGAGCGGCGGGCGCGTTCGCGCCGAGCGGATCGGCTCGCAGCGAATCCACCGACCGAATGATCTTGTCCTCGAGCACGCTCCAGTCGGAGTCGGACGCGGCGGCGCGGATCACGACGACGCGGTCACCGGGGCGCGAGAAGAAGTACCGGCTGAAGATGTGGACTCCTTCGTAGACCGCTTCATCGTCGAGGGTGACGAAGCCGGACGTCGCGCCCATCTCGCCCTCGCCGCGCACCTTCTTCTCCTTCTTGTCCATGCCGACGAGCCCGCTGTCGACGCGCGCGAGGCCGACGCTGATCACCGCGCCGGCATCCGCGACGAGCCCACTCGTGATCGGGATCGGAGCGGCGTACAGCGTCGGGTCGGAGAGGCGCACCTGGTAACGCACGATCTCGAGCACCGGCTCGGGCGGATCGGAGACCGGGTTCAGCGCGCTTGCAGGGCCGCGCACCCAGCCTGCTGGCGCCACGAACGACACCTTTGTCTCGTTGTCGGCGAAGACCTGCGGCAGCGCCATGCCGACGCTGAGGATGTCCGGCACCGCCGCGCGCGCCGGCGCGGCCTGGTAATCGGAGGCGACCGTGGCGCTCTCGTCTTGGGCCGCGGGGCTGTCGATGGTGCGGCTGCCCTGCAGCGGGAAGATCACCACGGCGGCAAGAGCCAGTGCCGAGGCGGCCCGCGTGATGACCGGTCGGGCTGACGGTCCCACCGGCTTTCGGAACGACCGCGTTAGGCGAACGTGTCAGCCAGATACGCCTTCGCTACGCGAAGGCTGCCTCTATCCCAGCGGGAGACTGAACACGCCGCCGGGCCGCTCGCGCCTGAGGCTCACCCATCGTCCAGCCCCGAAAATCACGTGATCCACCACCTCTATCCCTAGCAGCCGCCCGGCCGCCGCGGCGTCTTTCGTCGTCCGGATGTCATCGGCGGAAGGCGACGGATCGCCGGAGGGGTGGTTGTGCGCCAGCAGGATCCCCGAGGCGTTGCGGCGCACGGCCTCGGTGAACAGCTCGCCGATCCGCACCGAGGTGCCGGCGACGTTGCCCACGTAGACCGGCACGACCGCGGTGAGCCGATGCTTGCGCGACAGCAGTGCCACGACGAGGGACTCGCGCTCGAGATGCGCGAAGTGTGGCGCGAGCGCGGCGGCGGCGAGGTCCGGCGTGTCGCAGCGCTCGCCGTCGGCGCTCGCCGCGATCACGCGGCGGCCGAGCTCGCACGCGGCGGCGACGCGCACGGCCGTCGCGAGGCCGAGGCCGGCGTCACGCAGGCGGGAGACGTCGGCCCGACCGACGGAGCGAGTGCCGCCGATCGCACGGAGGACCTCATTGGCGATGAGCAGCGCGGACCGCCGGCTTGTGCCGCTTCCGATCAAGAGCGCGAGGAGCTCGTCATCCGAGAGCGACGACGCACCGCGCGCGACCAGACGCTCGCGCGGGCGCGTGGACTCAGGCCATTCGCGAATGGGCACGCGCCAGGAATATCGGACGCCGCTGGACTACGCCGGGGCGACGGAAGACCGCCTCCAGTCGACGACCGCCGCGACGACCGCGGCGCCGACCAGAACGATCGCCGCGATGGTGATCGCCTGCGACCCGGACACGGCGCAGGCTACAAACGGTCTGTCTGAACTGGCGACACCTGATAGCCCGTCGGTCTCGCAGACGGGGCGGCCGAGGAACGGGTACCCGGACCATGCGAACAGGATCGCGAACCCGAGGATCGCCGGCCAGATGGCGCGCAGCCAGTTCCGTTCCCGGCTGAAGATCGCGATCGTCATGAGCGCGGTCAGCGCGATCCCGAAGACGAACACGAGATTGCCTGCCCGCGGTCCGTAACTCGTCCCGTACGCGAGAAGCAGTGCCGATGCGAACTGGACCACGCGCGCGAGGAGGATCACGTCACCGCGGCGCTATTCGGCCGCCTTGCCTCCGGCGTGGACGGTCCAGTCGCGCTCGTCGAAGTCCTTCGCGCAGTACGGGCAGATATTCCACTCGGGCCGGATGAGCTTCGCGCACGAGGGGCACATCCGCTTGAGGCGTGTGCGGCACGTCGGGCAGAGGATGAAGTCCTCCTGCACGCGTTCCTTGCAGGTGGGACACACGACGCGCTGCTCCGCTTCCGCGAGGAGGCTCTCCTCCGCGAGCTGCCGTTCATACGCTTCACCGAGCGTCTCCCTCGGACGCACGATGAGATAGAGGAAGAGTCCGAGGACGTTGAGCACGACGACGAGCAGGCCGGCGAGGTACGGAAGGATCGGATTCTCCGTGCGCTGCTGCGCGTCGCGGACGGTCCAGAAGACCATCGCGAGGTAGAGGAAGAGAACGTAGAGACCCGCGCCGCGTACCGCGAGCTGGACGAGCGGGTTGTTGACGAACGTCGTCCAGAGTCCACCAAGATCAGGCACTTACTTAGACCTCCGCCCCGAGCTGCGTATCACGACGCACGCGCTCCCGCCAATAGTCGAGTAGGTCCGCCAGCGTCTTCTCGAACGGGATCTGCGGCTCCCATCCGGTCGCGCGCTGGAATTTCGCCGTGTCCGCCCACAGGATCGGAACGTCGCTCGGTCGCAGCCGGGCGGGGTCCTCCTGCGTCTTGATCTTCACCGACGAGTGCGAAAGGAGGATGTCGAGCATCTCTCGGATCGACCAGCACTTGCCGCGCCCGACGTTGTAGACCTCACCGGGCTCGCCCTTCTCGAGGGCGAGCCAGTACGCGCGGACCATGTCGCGGACGTCGGTCCAGTCGCGCTTGCTCGTCAGGTCGCCGTGGTAGATCACCGGCTCGTGCTTCCCTGCCTCGATCAACGCGATCTGGCGCGCGAGGGTACTGGTCACGAAGTGCGTACCGCGCCGGGGACCGGTGTGGTTGAAGCCGCGTGTCACGACGAGGTGCATCCCGTAGGACTTGAAGTACTGGTACGCGAGCTTGTCCTGCGCCACCTTGCTCACCGCGTACGGCGAGAGCGGGCGCAGCGGATTCGTCTCTTTCATCGGGACCTCGTCCGGGTGGACGAGCCCGTATTCCTCGCTCGACCCGGCGATGTGCATGCGGATCTGCGTGTCGTGCCGCCGGATAGCCTCAAGCAGGTTGAGCTGCGACTCGATGTTGATCCGCAGCGTCGCCGCCGGCTCGTCGAACGAGGACTGCACGTACGACTGCGCCGCGAGGTGGAAGACCCGCTGCGGCTGGACCGAAGCGATCAGCTTCTCGACCGCGCCGGGATCGGTGAGCTCGCAGTGCAGGAGCGTGACCCGGCCTTTTCGGCCGTCGTCGCGGAGCGTCCCGCCGGTCGGATACCGGCCCTCGATCATCTCCACCTTGTTCTGGGCAGTCAGGGTCTCGAGGTTCTCCGTACGCGAACGCCACCGGTACGTCGCATAGATCGCGACGCCGGGGTGGTGCGCCAGGATGTACTCCGCGAGATGGCTGCCGGCGAAGCCGGTGACACCCGTGATGAGGACCCGCATCTCGCCGAACAGTAGCAAACACCGTGCCGCGCTTGGTCGCCTACCGTCCTAGCGCCTGGGTACGCGCAGCTCCGTTATTTCGCCCGTTTCACGCCGAATTGCTTACGCAATGGGCTCCAGTAATACACGCGCCAGCCTTTGGCGATCTCGCCGTGGAACTTGTCGGGCACCCCGGTCTGCGTGAAGGTGACGCGGGTCCCACCGGTGGTGCGAGCTAGCGCGAACGTGGCCTTCGAATACGTGCCCTTCGGCCAGTTGTTCGCACGCCAGGTCTGCACAATGCGCTTGTCCTTGGTGAGCCTGAGGTGCTTGCCCTCGAGATCGTGACCGACCTTGAACGCGCCGCCGACCCGCCGACTCACGGTCGTGGGCTGCCGCGAGAGCCTGGTGTGCTTCTTCGAATCCATGATGGTCTCGTAGATGTCGTGCGGGGTCGCGCCGCGGATCGTCGCCGTCTGCCGGATGGTCTTCATCTGCCCCTCCCTATCCTTGCGAGACTAATCCGGTGAGCATTCTGGAGATCCGCCGCCACGCCGAGCGCGTCAACGCCGCCGATAACCAGAGCGCCCTCTCGGCCGCCGGTCGCGCGATGTGCGAGCGACTCGCGAAGGACGCGCCGAGGTACGCGCTGGTGGTGTCGAGCCCGCTGCCGCGCGCGAAGGAAACGGCCGAGCGCATCGCCGGGCGCCTCGACGCGGCCGAGCCAGCGCTTCTGCCGGATCTGGGCGGCGCCGCCGCTCGGATGTTCGGCGAAATGAAGACGCTCGCCGACTGGACCCTACTCATGCGCACCGACGAGGCGGCGCGGCGCTTCGCGCAGGAGCAGCTTCCCGTCTGGTCGCGGATCGCGTCCCGCGTCGGCGAGAAGGACCGGGTGCTCGCCGTCTCGCACGGCGGCATCGTCGATCTCCCCGCGATCGTGATCGCCGACAAGCTCGGAGCGAAGCTGAACGGACCATCGTTCGGGTACGGTGAAGGCGTACGCGTGACCTACGCCAAGGGCGCACCCGTGAAGATCGAGCGCCTATGAGGTGGCTGCCGGTCGCGCTCGTCCTCGCGTTCGTCGCGTGCGAGCCGCGCGTCGTCGTCACGCGCAGCGGATCGCCGCAGGTCCAACCGGCCGCCACGGCGAGCGGAGCCACGCCGTCCGCGTCCGGGAAGACCGCCCCGCCGAAGATCGCCCTGCGACCCATCCCGAGCGTGACGCCGCCGTCGCGCCTACTGAGCTCCGAGCAGGCGAGCGACATCCCCGTGACTCCGCTGCTGCGCTTCCTCATGACCGACGACGGCCGCGTCATCACGCAGGACGCCAGCGGTCAGCTCCTCCAGCGCAAGCTGACGCCGACGGGGACCGCGACGATGCTGCTGCAGGCGATCCAGACGGGTCTCTTCGACAAGGACGCGAGCTATCCGCGCGTGCCCGTGCCCGGCACCACGCCGCCCGGCCGAGGTCCGACGTTCCTGATCCTCACCGTCGCCAACGCCGGACGCGAGGTCCGCGTCTCGTTCGAGCCCACCGGACAGCCGGACGACGAGCAGTATCAGAAGTCGACCACGCGCGAGAAGCTGACGGCGCTCGCGCGCGGTTATGAGGATCTCTCATGGGTCGCGACGAACCTGTGGGCCGACTCACGGCAGCAGCCATACCAGCCCGTGTTCCAGCGGCTGTTCATCCTGGCGGAGCCGAACCAGGCGCCCGTTCCCTACGGGAGGCAGCCGGACGCGGATGCGATCTGGCCGTTCCTCACGCCGATCGACGCCGTGGGCGGGCCGATGAGCGGCACGCTGTGGCGGTGCGCGGTGATGGTCGACGAGGACGCCCAGCTCCTTGGCGACACGCTGACCCAGGCCGGGGCCGCGAGGCGGGACAGATCGAGCACCACCGCCGCGCTGACGTGGCACGCGACCGGATCCGTGCGGCTCGTCGTGACACCGCTCATGCCGCACGAGTCCGCGAGCTGCGCGGGCGCGGCTCCGCCGCTGTTCTAGCCGCGCGGCGCTACGCGACCGTCACTCCGAGCCGCGCGCCGAGCTCGCGCACGACCTCGACGATGAGATCGATGTCTGTCTCGGTCGTTCGCCAGTTCACGATCGCCGGCCGGAACGCGACGCGTCCCCGATAGCGCGTCGTCCCGACATACACGCGACCGTCCGCGAGCAGATCCGCGCCGATCTTCGCGTTGAGCGTGTCGAGCGCGTCCTCGGAAACATCGCCGGGTCGGTACCGGAAGCAGACGATGTTCAGCGGGACATCCGCCATGCGCTCCAGCTCCGGCGCGGCGTCGACCGCACGCGCGAGCCGCTGCGCGAGACCCAGATGCCGCTCCACCATCGCGCGATGACCGGCTCGGCCGTACGCGCGCAGCGTCGCCCAGACCGCGATGCCACGCGCGCGACGCGACGCCTCGGGTCCGCGTCCGCCGAACATCGGATGCTCGCCTGCCTTCGGCAGGTATGGCGCGCCGATAGCGAACGCCGCGTCGAGCAGGGACGCGTCGCGAACGAACGCGAAGCCCGAGTCATAGGCCACGTTGAGCCACTTGTGCGCGTCCGCGATCACGGAGTGCGCGCGCTCGACACCAGCGGCCAGATGCGCGGCGCGCGGCGTGACTCGCGCGAAGAGACCGAAGGCGCCGTCGACGTGCAGCCACGACCCATACCGCTCCGCGAGGTCGGCGAGACGCTCGATCGGATCGAAGTCGCCGGCGTTCACCTCGCCGGCGTTTCCGACGATGATCGCCGGCGCGCCGTTCAGCGACCGGAGCGCGGCCTCGAGCGCGGCGAGATCGACCCGGCCGACGTCGTCGCGCGCGAAGCGGTGCGCGGTCTCGCGGCCGATGCCGAGCATCGCGAGCGCCTTCGTCGCGCTGGGATGGATGTAGCCGCTCGATAGCACCGGGACTGCCGGCAGACCCGCAAAGCCTCGAGCGTCCACGTCGACGCCGTGACGCTGCGCCCACCAGCGGCGCGCAGCGGCGAGCGCGGTGTAGTTCGCCATCGTCGCGCCGGTCGTGAGGACCCCGCCCCACGACTGCGGGAGGCCGAACAGATCCTTGAGCCAGTCGATCGCGAGCTCCTCACAACGTGTCCCGAGCGGCGTCGAGTCGTACGCCGCGGCGTTCTGATCGAACGCGGACGTGAGCCAATCTGCGGCGAGGGCCGCGGGCGTCGTGCCGCCGATCACCCAGTGGAAGAACCGCGGGCCGGATGCGCGCAGCGCCCCGTCGCTGGCGCGGACGAGCTCGTCGATCGCGACAAGCGCGCCATCGCCGTCCTCAGGAAAGGTCGCGCGGAGCGACATCGCGGCCGCGTCTGCGCCGGGCCGCCGCACGAGGTCGGAGTCGATCGTCGTGAGATACCGCTCCGCGGCGGTCGCCGCCGCGCGCAGCGCGGTCGCGACCTGATCGCGTTCGTGAATGGGGTCGGGCACGCTCCGAGTCTAGGAGCCCGGGCGTGAGCGGGCGGCGATGACCTCCGCCTCGCTCCGGCTTTCTGATCGTCCTTCTGCTTCATGTGCTGGCCGCGTTCGCGTATGTCGCGGGCTATGTCGCGACGAACGTCCTGACCGAGCTCGCACGTCGCACCGACGATCCCGCGTTCCGCCGCGAGGCACTTCGGTCTCGACACGTATCGTGGTGACCGGCATCTTCTTCTGGGGCGACGATGCCGTCCTTCTGCGTGAGTGACGATCATCGTCTTGATGGTGCTGCGGCCGTTCTAGCGACTCGCATTCAGCGCGCGTTCAGGAGTACCAGTACCACTCGCTCGGGGGAGCCTATTGCCCGTGCTGCGGGCGGGGTCCTAAATGACAGGCGGCAGAGTGGGAGCCTCACCGGTGGGGATCGGCGAGGCGAGAGGCTAGGGGGATGCCTTGAGCGCGGGACACAGTCTGCGTCGTCAGAACTACAGTTTCGTGACCAGCACAGCGCCTGTCGTAGCGAACACGGAAATGCACGCAAAGCGAGTCATCATGGCGGTCGTCACCGCGATCGCGCTCGACATCGCCACCTTCGGGTCCATCGCGACACTCCTCCGCTAGACGCCGCACCGCCCAGCGGTGCTACGCGGCGAAGGTCCGGATCGCGTCGACGATGGCCTTGTGCTCTTCGGCGAGCACGCGCGCCGAAAGCGTGGAGACGTCGTCGCCCGGCTCGACCGGTACGCGGCGCTGCACGACGATCTCGCCGAGATCGATGGTGTCCGGATGGACCCGATGCACCGTCACACCGGTCTCCGTCGCGCCTGCGGCCAGCACGGCCGCGTGAACGCGATCGCCGAACATCCCTCGCCCACCGAACAGCGGCAGGAGCGCGGGATGGACGTTGATGATCGGCACGTTCGCGAGACGGACGAAGTACTCGGGACCCAGGATGTGATCGAAGCCCGCATGCACGACGAGCCGCGCTCCGGCGCGAACTAGCGCGTCGGCCATCGCGGCCTGCGCGGCCGCGCGCGTCCCGTAATCCTCCGCCGTGAATGCCGCATTCGGCACCCGCGCGCGCGACGCGCGGATGAGCGCGGGCACGCCTGCCCGATTCGAAGCGACGAAGACGACACGCGCCGAAAGCGCGCCGGTCACGCACGCGTCGAGGATCGCCTGCAGATTCGTACCGCGGCCTGAGACGAGGACGCCGACGGACAGCGTCACCGGGATGCCCAGCGCACGCGGCGCGGTCCGCTCGCGGCTTCGACGCGACCGATCTCGACGGCGCCCGGCACCGAACGCAGCGCCGCCGCAGCCTCATTCGAGGGGACCATGACGACCAGGCCGATGCCCATATTCCAGGTGTCCCATTGATCGAGCTCCGGGACGGTGCCCAGCTCGGCGAGGACGCGGAAGATCGCCGGGACCTCCCACGAGCTGCGATCGATCGCCGCTCCGAGACCCGCGGGGAGCGCACGCGGAAGGTTGCCCTCCCATCCGCCACCGGTCAGATGCGCGATCGAGCGCACGTGCACCGCCGACGACAGCGCGCGGAACTGCTTGAGGTAGCTCGTATGCGGCGCGAGGAGTGCGTCGCCGAGCGTGATGCCGCCGAGCTCAGGATGCGGCGCCGTGAGCGCGTCCTTCACATCGCGACCCTGCGCGCCCGCGATCCGCGCGACGATCGCGCGCGCGAGCGTGTAGCCGTTGGTGTGAAGGCCGCTCGACGGAAGGCCGATGCACGCGTCGCCTTCCTGCACCGACTCGGGCCGCAGGATCGCTTCGCGCGCGACCATACCGACGAGGAAGCCCGCGAGGTCGTAGGCGCCGGGCTGGTACATCCCGGGCATCTCCGCCGTTTCGCCGCCCAGCAGCGCGCAGCCATGCGCGGCGCAGGCGTCGGCCATCGCGCCGACGACGCGCGCGAACACGGCGGGGTCGATGCGTGAGGTCGAGAAGTAGTCGAGGAAGAAGAGCGGCTCGGCACCCATCGCCATCGCGTCATTCACGCAGTGGTGGACGAGATCGGTGCCCACCACCTCGTGTCGATCCAGAAGGCGTGCGATCTCGAGCTTCGTGCCGACGCCGTCGGTCGTCGCGACCAGAACGCGGTCCTTGCCCGGTGACGCGAACAAGCCGCCGAACGCGCCGATGTCGCCGATGACCTCGGGTGTCTTCGTACGAGCGATACGCTCGCGCACCTGCGCCAGCGAACGCTCGGCACGCGTGGGGTCGACGCCCGTCGCGCGATAGGTGAGCTCGGTCACGCCAGCTCGGTCTCGAGCACGCTCTTCTCGAGCTCCAGCTGCACCGGGACGAGATAGTCGCCGGTGAAGCAGGCGGTGCAGTGTTCGTCGCGCGTCGCGCCGGTCGCGCTCACCATGCCGGCGAGCGAGAGATAGCCGAGCGTGTCCGCCCCGATGTGGCGGCGGATCCCCTCGATGTCGAGCCGAGACCCGATGAGCTCGCTCCGCTTGGCCATGTCGACGCCGAAGAAGCACTGGTGCTGGATCGGCGGCGAGCAGATGCGCATGTGGACTTCCTTCGCGCCGTTGCGGCGAAGCAGGTCGACGATCGGGCCGCTGGTGTTGCCGCGCACGATCGAGTCGTCGACCACGACGATGCGCTTGCCCTCGAGCACGTCGGAGAGCGCGTTGTACTTGAGCGCGACGTTGTGCCGGCGCAGCTCGTCGGACGGCTGGATGAACGTGCGGCCGATGTAGCGGTTCTTGATGAGCCCCTCGTGGAAGGGGATCCCGCTGCGCCGCGCGTATCCGACGGCCGCGGGGATCGCGCTGTCCGGCACGGGGATCACCGCATCGGCCTGCGCGGGATGTTCGTCGGCGAGGATCTCGCCCATCCGCTCGCGTGTCGCGTACACCGAGACGCCGCCGAGCCGGCTCGAAGCCGACGCGAGATACACATGCTCGAAGATGCACAGGCCGCGGCGATCATGCGATGCGAGATCGGCGATCGTGACCGGACCGCGGTCGTCGATCCGCAACACCTCACCGGGCGCGACGTCGCGCACGAACTGCGCGCCGATCGTGTCGAGCGCGCACGTCTCGCTCGCGACCAGCCACGCGCCACCCTTGCGCCCGAGGCTCAGCGGCCGCACACCGAGGGGATCGCGGATCGCGTAGAGCGCGGTCGGTGTCAACAGGACGAGGGACCACGCGCCGACGAGCGTCGGCAGCGCATGGACGATCCGCTGGTCCCAGGAGGTGCCGGTCGCGTGAACGATCGCCTGCGCGACGACCTCGGTGTCGGACGACGTGACGAAGTGCACGCCGTCGCCGGCGAGCTCGTCGCGGATCTCGCGGGCGTTGATGCAGTTGCCGTTGTGCGCGATCGCGAGCTCGCCCAGTCCCTCGGCACGTACGGTGAACGGCTGCGCGTTCTGGATCTTCGACGCACCGGTCGTCGAGTAGCGCGTGTGGCCCATCGCGGCGCGGCCGGTGAGCACGCCGAGGTCCGGCTCGCTGAAGACCTGGCCGACCAGGCCCATGCGGCGCACGACCCGCAGGTCGCGTCCGTCGGTCGCGGCCATACCCGCGGATTCCTGACCGCGGTGCTGCAGCGCATATAAGGAGAAGAACATCAGCCGGGCGGCCTCCGCCGGATCGGCGGTGGCCTGCTCGCGAGGGCTCCAGATGCCACACACGCCGCACATGCCTAGACCTCCCTCCCCAGCGCTCGCGCGAGCCCGTTCCCATGCGCATCGATCAGCGCGGCGATCGGCAGACCCAGGACCGGCGCGATCTCGAGCAGATCTCCACCGATGGTCCCGAGCGTCCACACCGGGACGTCGTGCTGGGCCGCGAGCGCGCGCACCTGCGACTCCAACGATGGACCGAGCACGAGGACCACGCCCGACGGACCTTCACCGAAGAGCGCGACGCGCTTGTCGATCCCGCGGACCGCGGGGAGGACGACCTTCATGCCGATCCGATCGCGCAGCGCGAGCTCGGCCAGCGCGACGGCCAGGCCGCCGTCGGAACGATCATGCGCAGCGCGGATCGTGCCGGCGCGGTGGGCGGCGAGCACGAAACGCTGCAAGCGGGCTTCGAGCGCGAGGTCGATCGCGACGGGGCCCTCGTGGAGGCCGACCTGTGCGCCGTACGCAGAAGCGCCGACGGAGACGTTCGCGCTGCCGGCGAGCATCACGACGTCGCCGCGGCGACCCGATGTCACCGGGACGTGACGCGTCACGTCGTCGATGTGACCCACCGCGCCGATCACCGCGGTCGGCCAGATGTCCGCGCCGCGCGTCGCGTTGTACAGCGAGACGTTGCCGGAGACGACCGGCACGCCCAGCGCGTCGCAAGCGGCGGAGATGCCCGCGATGGTGCGCTCGAGCTGCCATGCGCCCTCAGGACGTTCTGGATTACCCAAGTTGAGGCAGTCCGTGATGGCGAGAGGAGTGGCGCCAACGCAAACAACGTTGCGAAGCGCTTCGGCGACTGCCGACGCTGCTCCAACGAAGGGGTCCAGCGCGGCGACCCGAGGCTGCGCATCGATGGCAATCGCGATGCCGTCTGCGCGTCCTTTAATGCGAAGCAAAGCGGCGTCGGCGCCGGGACCAAGGACCGTATCGGTGCCAACCATCTGGTCGTAGGTGCGATAGATCACGGAGCGGGACGCGACCGCCGGCGATGCAAGCAACTCAAGCAATTCGAGTCCGATCTTGTGCGTGGGCTGGGCGCGCCCGGCGGCGGCGAGGTCGAGGGAGGGGCCAGGCATATCGACGAGCGTGGGGCCCCCCGCGCGTTCGCCGAGCGTCTCGTCGTTTAGGAAGGGGGCGCCGCGAGGAGAGAGGCCGGCCCCGACCGAGGCAACGTCGCCGCCGCCGGGCGCCTTCGCCCACTCCTTTATGTCGTACTCGGGGGCTTCGTCTGCCAGCAACGCCGGCGGGAGCGTCGCGACCGTTTCGCCGTCGCTCAGGATGGTCAGCACCTGTTCTTTGGTGACTTCTCCGATTCGCACGCCGTGCAGCTCCCATTGGCGGAAGACGCGCTCGACGTCGCCTTCGCGTCCCGGTCGAGCGATCACCAGCATCCGCTCCTGCGACTCGCTCAGCATCACTTCATAGGGCGTCATCTGTTTCGCTCGACGCGGCACCGCGTCCACATCGATGCGCATGCCGACCCCACTTCGGGCCGCCACCTCGCTCGAGGCGCAGGTCAGCCCGGCGGCGCCCAGGTCCTGCACGGCCTCGACCGCATCGGTCTCCACCAGCTCGAGGGTCGCTTCCATCAGCAGCTTCTCGAGGAATGGATTTCCTACCTGCACCGATGGCCGTTTCGCATCGTCCTGCGCGCCAAGCTCGAAGCTCGCCAGCAGGGAGGCGCCGGAGATCCCATCGCGGCCGGTGTCCGAACCGACGAGATAGACCGCGCTTCCGGGCCGTGCCGTGTTGGCGCGCGAGAGACGGTCACGGCGAACGAGACCGACGCACATCGCGTTCACGAGCGGGTTCTCGAGATAGCAGCTCTCGAACGAGACGTGACCGCCCACGTCCGGGATGCCGACGCAGTTCCCGTAATAGGAGATGCCACCAACGACGCCGGACAGCAGGCGGCGCGCGCGCGGCGCGCTCGGCGGCCCGAAGAACAGCGCGTTCAGGACCGCGACGGGGCGCGCGCCCATCGCGAAGACGTCGCGCAGGATCCCGCCGACGCCGGTGGCCGCGCCTTGATACGGCTCGACGGCCGAGGGATGGTTGTGACTCTCCACCTTGAACGCGCAGAGCAGCCCGTCACCGAGATCAACGGCGCCGGCGTTCTCTCCCGGGCCGAGCGCGACGCGCGCACCCTTCGTCGGTAATGTGCGCAGCAGCTTCTTCGAATGTTTGTACGCGCAGTGCTCGCTCCACATGGCGCCGAACATCGCCCACTCGAGAGGGTTCGGCTCGCGGCCCACTAGCTCGCGCACGCGGGCGCCCTCGAAGGCAGTAAGGCCGACCTCGGAAAGGATGTCCAACTTAGGCTGCGCCGTTTCCGCCCCCGTGAGCACAGGGGGCGAGCTCATACCGCGGAGTCGGCTCCGATGAAGCGTTCGATCTGATCGGCGAATGCCAGCAGATCGGGTACGCGAGTTTGGACCTGCGTGTACACCTCGTCGATGTCGGTCTGCTCGCGGTCATACGCAAGCAGATTGCGCAGGCTCGCGAGATGCTCGAGACGGTAGGCGAGCTGCTTGTCAATGATCCCGTGCTTGCCGATGGCGTCGAGGATGTCGTGGTACGCCTCGGGCTTCGGCAGCGCGAGCGCCATCACGAGATACGCGCCCGTGCCGAAGAGCAGCTCCACCGCCTGCTGCAGGTACCACTGCGCAAGTCCGTAGAGCTTGGGGTCCGAGCGGAACTTCATGCGCTCGATCGGGCGCAGATCCGAGAGGAGCTGCGTGTACTCGCGCAGGCGCGCGAGACGCGCGAACACGTACTCGGCGTCGATCGCGAAACGCTCGCCCTTCGTGCGTTCCGCGAGCGCCTTGCTCTGGATGTCGTCGTACTTCTGGAACTCGAGGTACTCCATGACCGCGCGCGCCTCCCACTGGACCCGGCGCTTGTGATCGCGCTGGAAGAGGAGGCTCCAGCTGCGGATGACCTGCGCGCGCTGGAGGAGCGAGGCCTGGTTCAGGATCACGACGTCGAGGCCCTCGGTCTCGAGCGTCTTCGACAGCTCGCTCACGAAATAGACCTGGTAGTCGAAGAACTCGTTGGTCTTCACTTTGTCGAGGAGGAGGAGCCCGACGCTCTGGTCGGAGAACGCGCCCGCCAGTTTGCGTGCGGCGGGGGTGCCCTGGCCGTAGGCAGCGTCGACCGGGCTCGTCTGAAAGAGCGACTGGAGTTGGGCCTGTTTCTCGAAAAGGTCCATCTCTATACCTATCTATATATGGCAGGAGCCGTGCCTGCCAGAGCCGGGGCCAGATTGGCGAGGACCCGATACCCGTCGGTCCCCCCTAAGAGTGCCTCCGAGCACCGTTCCGGGTGAGGCATGAGCCCCACGACGTTCCGGCCCTCATTGCAGACCCCTGCGATGTTGCCCGTCGATCCGTTGGGGTTGGACGCTGCTGTCGCCGCACCGCGCTCGTCCGTGTAGCGGAAGATGACCTGACCGCGCGCTTCGACGTCGGCGAGCGTCTCCTCGTCCGCGACCCAGCACCCCTCGCCGTGCGCGATCGGCATCCGGAGGATGGCGCCGCGCAGGCCCGCGGTCCACGGCGTCGTGTCGCTCTCGACTCGCATGTGGACCCAGTCGCAGCGGAACTCGAGGCCGCGGTTGCGCACGAGCGCGCCGGGCAGCAGCCCGGCCTCGCACAGGATCTGGAATCCGTTGCACGAGCCGAGCACGAGCTTGCCCTTCTCGGCGAAGCGGCGCAGCGCCTGCGTCGCCGGCGAGAGCTTCGCGATCGCGCCGGCGCGGACGTAGTCGCCGTAGGTGAACCCGCCCGGAACGATCGCGGCGTCGTAGCCCGCGAGGTCGGCGTCCTCGTGCCAGAGGATGTCGCTCTCGACATCCGGCACGAGCGAGAGCGCGTGCTGGAAGTCGCGCTCGCTCCACGTGCCCGGGTAGCGGAGGATCGCGAC